>CANQYH010000065.1 GCA_947628025.1 uncultured Lachnospiraceae bacterium
ATTCCGTTTTTTCTCCTTACCTACGGATGGCTTATGAGGCGTATCCAGCAGTAAAAGCAACATTTAACAATTACCTAAAAAAGATTTATACTCTATATGAACCGATTCTGATAATTTCAGAATCTCCTCCATCGAAAAACTTTCCTCCGGAGGAAATGCCGTCATCTGCAACTCTCTAACAGCGTCATAATGTGACATTTCTTTCTTTATATCTTCGCACCTCATAATTTCCTCCCCAAAATGCGAATCTACGGTTTTCTTGCAAGCTGCAGATCGATGGTATCATATACTGTGATGGAACCGCCGTGAGCGTTGATCGCATCTTCTATTTTTGAGAAAAATTCTTTCCTTATATTTTCCTGAATTGCAATATGGTCGGAATATGTTCCAAGCAATGCGCAATATTCACTTGCGGTAAAGATCCGCGTTCTGTAAAACAAAGCATATTTTATATCCGCAAAGCCGTATTTTTCTGCGATCTTTGCTTTTTGTATGGCCTGCTCCTCGCTGTATTCTATCGGTGGTTCCTGTTTTTTATTATAGAATTTATAATAATATTCGCCATAAATTCGATCCATTTCTTCCAAAAGAGGCAAATTGCCTTTATCCCGATAAGGATGATTCGCAAACCGCGCAAACGTTCCGCCGCTTTTCAGCATGGAAAACACTTTTGTATATCCGATGCTCTCCGGAATCCAGTGAAATGCCGATGCGGAATATACCAGATCATATGTATCGTCCGAAAAGAGCGTATCTTCGAATTTATTTGTTATGACAGAGAAATTCGGATATTCTTTGAACTTTTCCCTGCACAATGTAGAAAATTCCCTGCCATATTCGATTGCGGTCAAATTACATCCAGTCTTTAAAATGGGCAACGTCGCCTGACCGCCGCCGATGCCTATCTCTGCAGCATAACAGGACGCATTGAGAGCGGTATAATTAAATATCGTTTTATAGAGTGCGTCAGGATACCCGGGGCGAAACTTTTCATAAGCGGAAGCCACGGTATCAAATGTCCATTCCAGGCCTTTTGTTTCCGGCATAGTATTCCTCCCGTAAAATTCGATTGACCGATCGAAGAGCAGAAATAATTCATAGCAGATTTCCGTCAGCATCGTAAAACGCGTCGCAGTACACAAGTCTCCCGGAAACCCTGCCTTTTACAGATTGGTCCAAAAATAAAATCTGCAAATGTTCATTGTCAAATGCATTCTCTGATACGGTAATTCCATAATAGTTTCCACTTTCAAATCCAAACCGTGAATAATAGTTTCCGCCCAGCAAAGCGATCCAGGAAGATCCTGATTCTTCAGCCCTTTTAATGCACTCTTTCACAAGCGCAGAACCTATTCCTGCATTCTGATATTCTTTTCGTACCCCTAGCGGGCCTAAAGCCTGCCCCGGAAAACTTCCTATTTTTGCTTTCGTCAATACATTGTAACCAACTACATTTTCTTCGTCTAACGCAATTACGCATAACTTCGGCAAATAGCCGTCCGATTTCAGCAGGGTCTCCGCAAATTCCCACTCATTGAAACGGTCATTGCTGTTTTCATGGTAAAATGCACTTTTTAATGCGTCCTTTGTCCCGCACAAATAGGAAAGTTCAAACGTCTTTATTTCCACCCATTGTTCCTCCCGATATCGATGGTTTTCTTTATGTATATTAAAACCTTTCAGGCTTGTAAGCGTCACCATGAAACGCGGGATTTTGCATTTCATTGACCTCTGAATCCCGATCGTTTCCTCTTGTAACTGTGATGCCATTATACTACGCCGATCCATGGACTGCAATGCCGGGGATCCTGATTTATTTGCTGAGCAATTTGAAATTTTAAATTCCGGGCGGCCGGGTCCGCCTCCGCAGGTCGTTTTTGGAAATAATCCGTGAAGTGAAAAGGCTATTTCTACTTGGAAGAGCGCCAGAGAAAAAGCGGAAATGCCCGCTTTATCTGCAGGAGTATATCTTTGTTCCGCTTGACCTTTTCCGTGAAAAGCTTCATAATAAAAATATTGAAACAGAACTGGAAGCGTGGCTGGGATTTCTGGCTTTTCACAATCTGGAACGAATCTGGGAAATCAGCCGTTTTGACCCGATATTCGAGGGAATGTATCATGACCTGTCAGAATATCGGAGAGATACCGGGGCCAACGATCCGCGTTTATCTGCCGTTTTATAAGGAGACATGCGATGCAAGATACAATTTCCAAAGCAATTTTTTCTTTTTTTCATGTGATGCCGGAGCAAACCAGGCATCTGGGAGGCGGATTTTACGGGCAGGTATTTCTTGTCGCGCTTCCGAACAGCCGGCCGGTCGTTGCAAAATTGTACCGCTTTGCGGGGCTGGCCGGGAAAGAGGCCGGACAGCTGAAGATGCTGGCGGCCCACAGCCGGCTGCGAGTCCCTCAGGTTTTTGGCGTGGCGGAAGCGGGGCCGTCCCATGGCGCGTACGATGTGCTGCTGATGGAATATCTGGAGGGAGTGAATGCCGGCGATCAGGACGTATCGGCCATCCCGGCTGAGTCCCGGGCGCGGATCTGCGAACAGATCGTAGATAATCTGATCGGCCTGCATGAGACGGTCCATCCGGAAGGCTTTGGGCCGCTGGATGCGGAGACCTTTTATCCGAGCTGGGAGGAGTATTACAAGCCGGTTGCCCGGTCGATTGTAAAAAAAGCGCACGCGCTCCATGAAAAGGGACAGCTCACGGAAGAAGTTCTGGATCTTTTTGAAAGGTCTATCCGCTGTTTTGATGAGATCTTTGCCGGAAAGGTGACCAGGGCCAGCCTGATCCACGGAGATTACAATACCTGGAATATCCTGCTTGCTCCGGACAGAAGCTGCGCCTGCGCGATGATTGACCCTTACGGCTGCTGCTGGGCTGACAGCGAGTATGATCTGTACCAGCTGGACAACGCCAACGGCAGGGACTGGGGACTGCTGAAGCGTTACGCCGAGAAGTGTCCGCTTTCCCCTGATTTTGCGGTAAAACGGGCGTTTTATGAACTGTATACAGAGATCAATCATTACTACGATTCCGGCGTGCCCGTGATCCGGGAGCTGGTGCAGCGGCAGGCCGGGGCGTTGGAACGCGCGCTTGCTTTGTGAATTACCGTGCGGAAATGTGAGTAGTTCATTTCCTGATTTTGCTTGTCAGGATCCTTTTTGTGTGGTAAACTGAATCTGTCGGCAGAATGTCTATATTCTGCCCATATCCGGTATCTGTTCGGGACTTCCCCGGAGGATTCCATTTTGATGAAACCAGTAGTCGGAGCGGTTCTTTTGCTGACCGCGCCACACAAAAAGGAGGCATTTATGCAGCACAGAAACAATGACGCTGCCGGCAGGAACGCCGGCGGAAAGAAGACCCCGGAGGTTTATGAACCGTGGTATGAGGCGATGGGACCGCGTATTCCGCGGGAGGAGATCCTGGCGCAGATTTGGGAGTCGCCGGAGCTGACGGAGCAGTTTGAGCGTCTGAGCTTAGAACGCCGGGAGCAGTTCCTGGACGCGTGCAGCGGCGCGCGGGGACTGATGGTTTGTTACGACCCGTTTTTTAAATATGTGTTCAGCCCGATGACGCGCCGCGACCGTTTGTCCCGGTTTTTATCCAGCCTGCTGGGGCGGCAGGTCCGCGTGAAGAACATACTGCCGAACGAGGGAGGCCGGATCGCGGCAAGGAGTCCGTATATCATCATGGACATCGTGGTAGAATTGGAAGATCATTCCTACGCGAATACGGAGATCCAGAGGGAGCCGTATCAGTTTCCGGGAGAACGGGCCGCCAGCTACTCCAGCGATCTGGTCCTGCGTCAGTACGCTTCGCTTGGAAAGAGCGGCGGTGAAAATGCGCTGGCACGTTATAAAAGGATGCAGAATGTGTATACGATCGTGATCATGCAGAAGAGTTCGTCTGAGTTTCACAAACACCCGGAGACCTACGTTCACCATGGAAAACAGGTTTTTGACACTGGCCTGGATCTGCCGCTTCTGCAGGAATATATCTTTGTTCCTCTTGACCTTTTCCGTGAAAAGCTTCATAATAAAAATATTGAAACAGAACTGGAAGCATGGCTGGGATTTCTGGCTTTTGACGATCTGGAACGAATCTGGGAGATCAGCCATTTTGACCCGATATTCGAGGGAATGTACCATGACCTGTCGGAGTATCGGAGAGACGCCGGGGAGGTGCTGGGAGTGTTTTCGGAAATATTGTATGAGATGGATGTAGAAGCGGCGCAGTATCAGAGCAACGAGGTGAAAAAGCAGCTGAAAGAACAGATCGCGGCGCTGGAGGAGGAAAAAGAGCGGCTGGAAGAAGCAAATGTCCAACTGAAAGAGAAGAAAGTCCAGCTAGAGGAGACAAATATCCAGCTGAAAGAGAAGAAAGTCCAACTGGAGGAGGCAAATGTCCAGCTGGAGGAGGCAAATGTCCAGCTGGAGGAAGAAAAAGGGCGGCTGGAGGAGGCAAATGTCCAGTTGGATGAAGAAAACGCTCAGTTGAAACGGCAGCTTACCCGGATGGCGCAGTTGGAGGCTGAGCTGGAGAGGCTGCGTGGAAATAGAGAAGAGGGAGCACGTTAATAGGAGACGTACTTTTTAAGAAAAGGACGGGACCGTTTAAAGGGGCCGGTATGGCTGCAGAGGAAAATTCCGCCACTTAAAGCCATTGGACGATAAGAGCGACGTTTTCTTCCGGCGGTTTCGTGCCGTCCACGCGGAGGACGGGGCAGGAAAGCGTTTCGAGCCAGGTTTCTGTATAATCTTCCGGCCGGGATGCGGCGAGACGGAAGAATGCGGTTTCCTGTTCATACAGGTCTCCGCCTGCCAGCATACGGCTGCCGAATTTCCGGAAAGAACGGTCCCGCACGCGTTTCAGGCGGATATCCCGCGGAACCTCGACCAAGACGGCGCGCTGGAAAAACGGCAGGATGCCGTCGCCGTAGTCGCCCCTTACGGAGGCGAACACGAAGTCTTCGTGCGCGCGGAGTTCGTGCTGCAGCCGCTTTTCAACTTCGGCGCGGGTGCGCGGGGCGGCATAGAGATAGTTTGGATCCGATTTCGGAAAATACAGATCCTCATTGTCGATAAAGTAAAAGCCGAGCGCGCCGGCCAGCGCCTTTCCTAAGGTACTTTTGCCGCTGCCGTTCAGGCCGCATACGATGATTCCCATTCCCATGGCGGATCCTCCGAGGTTTTGTCAGATGCGATACAGGTAGGTTCATTATATCAATACGATGCGTCTGTTGCAACTGTTTGCAAAAAATATTCCGGACGCGCCGGGAGGTCTTTCGATGAAGATTACGAAAATGTCAAGAGTCGTTTTCCCGAAGCAGGCGAACCAGCGGGGCGCTCTGTTCGGCGGGGAGCTGATGGCGTGGATGGACGAGGTGGCCGGCGTCACGGCCAGACGGTTCGCCGGCTGCGATATCGTGACGGCGGCGGTGGAGAAGATCCAGTTTTACCGTCCGATCCCTGTGGGCTCTTTCGTGGATGTGACCGGGGAAGTGGTTCATGTGGGCCATACCTCCATGCGGATCCGCGTGGCCGCCACGATGGAAGATCCGGACGGGGGCGAGGAGGAAACGCGGATGGCCGACGCTGTTTTTATCTATGTGGCGGTCGACGAAGAAGGGCGGCCGCGAACCGTGGGGCGAACGCTTGAAAAAGCGTAGACCGGCGGGCGAGAGCGTTTTTGGCGATAGCTCCGGTCAGATGGCCGCGGCTTAGAATGGCCAGCGATATCATGGGCCTTGCTAAGCTGTTTGAACAAAGTTTCTTTAGTTGTCAAGGTACGTTTCGCATATCGAAAATATGATACGAGGGGAAGAGAGTATGTCGCAGCAGAAGGCAGCAAATATCATACAGGGAAGGTATTATCGCTTTACTATTTTGACGGACCGCCTGATCCGCATGGAATACAGCGGGACAGGCGTATTTACGGACCAGAAGACGCAGGTGGTGGTGAACCGCGATTTCCCGGCGGCGGTTTTTGAGACGGAAGAAACGGAAATGCGGCTGCGGATCGAGACCGCGGCGTTGTGTCTGGAATATGAGAAACAGGCGTTTTCTCCGGAGAGTCTGCGCATTTCTTTTCGGGGACCGTATGCGAAATATTCCTCCGGGTGGAGATACGGGGACATCCCCCGGGATCTGGGCGGCACGGCGCGGACCCTGGACGGCGCGGACGGGAAGATCCCTTTGGATCATGGGCTCCTCTCCACTCGGGGATGGTCGATCCTGGACGACAGCCGTTCGCTGATCCTGACGGAAAACGGCGGGGTCGCGCAGAGAGAGGATCCGGAGGCCATTGACATGTATTTCTTTGGTTATGGCAGGGATTATCTGGATTGTCTGGCAGATTTTTATCGTTTGACGGGACCGGTGCCGCTGCTGCCCAGATTTGCGCTCGGCAACTGGTGGAGCCGTTATTACCGGTATTCGGAGGAAAGTTATCTGCGGCTGATGGACCGGTTCCGGCGGGAGGAGATCCCTCTTACGGTGGCTGTCATCGATATGGACTGGCACCTGACTAAGATCGATCCGAAATACGGTTCCGGCTGGACCGGGTACACATGGAACCGGGAGCTGTTCCCGGAGCCGGAGCGGTTTCTGGCGGCGCTGCATGAGCGGGGATTGAAAACGACGCTGAACGTGCATCCCGCAGACGGCGTGCGCGCGTTTGAAGACGCGTATCCTGCGTTTGCGGCGTATATGGGCGTCGATACGGCGCGGGAGGAACCGGTGAAATTTGCGCCCGGGGACGAACGGTTCCGGCGGGGGTATTTTGACTATGTCCATCATCCGCTGGAGGAGCAGGGGGTGGATTTCTGGTGGATCGACTGGCAGCAGGGGACCCGTTCCGGCGTAAAGGGGCTGGACCCGCTGTGGATCCTGAACCACAGCCATTATCTGGATTCCCGGAAACGTCACGGGAGAGGACTGATCTTTTCCCGGTACGGCGGGCCGGGGAGCCACCGCTACCCGGTCGGTTTTTCCGGCGATACGGTCATCAGCTGGAAGAGTCTGGAATTTCAGCCTTACTTTACGGCGACCGCGTCCAACGTCGGTTACGGTTGGTGGAGCCACGATATCGGCGGTCATATGCGGGGCGTGAGGGACGACGAGCTGGCGGTCCGCTGGCTGCAGCTCGGCGCATTTTCTCCGATCCTGCGGCTCCACAGCAGCAATGAGACGTTCAACGGAAAGGAACCCTGGCGCTACAACCGGATCGCGGAGGAAGCGATGAAAGCCTTTCTGCGGTTGCGCCACCGGATGATCCCTTATCTGGATACAATGAATCTGCGGGCGAGCCGCAACGGACTGCCTTTGGTCTGGCCTCTGTATTACCGTTACCCGGAGACGCCGCAGGCCTATCGCTATCCAAACGAATATTATTTCGGTTCGGAACTTCTGGTCTGCCCGGTAACCGCTCCTGCGGACCGGCAGTCGAACCGGGCGGCCTGCTGCGGCTGGCTGCCGGAGGGGCTGTGGGTGGATCTTTTTACGGGGCTGCTGTATGACGGGAACCGGGAAATGGACTTTTATCGTGGAATCGAATCGCTGCCGGTCTTTTTGAAAGGCGGCGGGATCCTGGTTCTGGACGGGCGCTTGACCGGCAATAAGACAGACCTGCCGCCGGTTTTGGAGATCGCTGTGAACGCGGCGGCCGGTGGGAGCTTTACGCTCTGGGAGGACGACGGGACGGAGGCGGATTACCGGGAGGAAGCGTGGGCGTCTACCGAAATGCGGATAGAGTGTGGGGAAAGTACGGTATTTACGGTGGAACCGCCGTCCGGCAACCTGCGTATTTTGCCTGAAAAGAGAGGTTATATTCTGAGGGTATACGGACTTGCCCAAGGGGATGAGCCGGAGATTTCTGCGGACGGAGAGGTCCTGGCGGGCTGCGTTTGCGAATACGACGGGGAGGGAGGCATCTGGAGCCTGACGCTGCCGGAGATCCGTACCGGCAGCCGGATCTGCGTATGCCTGCCGAAAGCGCGCCTCCACGATAACCAGAGGCTGGAACGCATTTTCTCCTATCTGGACCGGACGCAGACGGACTTCGGAACGAAATCGGACATTTATCAGATCGCGGAGAAAGCGGAGCAGGGCGTCCCGCTGGCGTATGTTCTGGCGGAACTGCAGCGGCTGGATGTAAAAAAAGAGATCCTCGGGCCGGTCATGGAGATCCTGGCGGCGAGAGCGGACGTCCGGTGACGGAAAATGCAGGCAGACCGGCGGCAGGAGCGCTGTCGTCCGCCATCCGCCATAAGAGAAAGAGCAGACATATTCTGGCAGTTTGAAGTATGAAAGTAGCTGCAGCCGTGGTTATGGCAACTGCAGATACTTTCATAGTTCCTCAAAACTAAGATGGGTAATCCTTTACGGACGGTAAGGGATATTAGCCATAAATACATTGTAATTAGGAGGTTACAGAGATGAACGATGTATTGAAAGCGATCGAGAAACGCAGTTCCACCAGAGGCTACAAGGCGGAGCGGCCCACGAAAGAAGAGATGGACTGCCTGCTGCGGGCGGGCCTGCAGGCTCCGACGGCGGCGAACCGGCAGGAGATTCATATCTCGGTACTGGACGGCTCGGATCCGGTTCTGGCGGAGATTGAGGCGGAGAGAACGAAAGGAATGGTTCCGCCCCACAATTTCTATTATGAAGCGCCTGTCGTCATGATCTTAAGCGGCGATGCCGGGTTTCACTGGTCGGCGGTGGACGCGGGGATCGCCGTTGAGAACATCTGCCTGGCGGCGGAGGGCCTGGGGCTGGGCAGTTTGATCATCGGGTGTATCCGTGATGCGATGTCCGGGGAGAAGAAAGCGCATTTCGCGGAAGCATTGAAATTCCCGGCAGGTTATGAATACCAGGTTGCGGTTGCAGTAGGTTACAAGGCGGTCACGAAAGAGCCGCATACCTACGATATGGAAAAGAATGTATCCTGGATCTAAGGAGAGTGCGGCATGATCAATCCCTGTGCGCCCCTTTTGCCGGACGAAGTGATCGAGAGGGCGAAGAAGCTGAGTGTACCTCTGCTTTTGGACGGCGTGAAAGCCGCAAAGATCGACATACCGGGCGGCGGCTGTATGGATATGCACATCGGCCCGGTGGAGCGGGGGATGAAAGTCGTGGGGACCGCTCTCACGGTGGAAACGGACAATGGGGATAATTTCCCGATCCACATTGCCAGCTATCGTTTTCAGGCCGACGGTTATGTGATGGTCATCGACGGCAAAGGTTACGAGGGACGTGCCTATTTCGGAGATCTGATCATGGGCGCCTGCCAGGCCGTAGGGTTCGCGGGGATGGTCGTCGACGGCTGTACCCGCGACCGGGACGGCAATGTCGGACTGGATTTCCCGGTTTATTCCCGGGGTTTCATGCCGAGGGGACCGATCAAGGAAAACGAGGGCAATATCAACACGCCCATCGTCTGCGGCGGCGTTCGCGTCGATCCCGGAGATCTGGTGGCCGGAGATTCCGACGGCGTCTGCGTGATTCCGGCAAAGTACATCGAGACGGTGCTCGCGGAGGCCGAGAAAAAGAAAGCCTACGAGGAAAAGCGGGAGGAGACGATCGCCGCATACCGCCGGGCCCGCGCGGAGGGCGGCGAACTGCCCCAGCTGGCGCCTCAGTGGGTGCTGGACCTGATGAGAGAACGGGAATGATCCGGCGCGTTGGATAAGAGAAACGGAGGGTCATCCGCAGGCGCAGGACAGGCCAGGCCGGGGAATGCGGCGTATGGAAGCGTTCCCGGTGAGGACGGCGTAAGGAAGCGGGACGCGGGCGGAAGTCCAGCGCCATCCGGCATGAGGAAAGGGGCAGGCACGATGAAGACCATCGGGATTGACGTAGGCACGACGACGGTCAGCGCAGTCGTCTTTGACTGCGGCCGAAACGCCGTGCTGGAGTCCCGTACCATAGCAAACGACAGTTTTATAGAAACAGGGCGGCCCTGGGAGCGGATCCAGGACGCCGAAAAGATCACAGAGAAAGCAGTCCAGTTGTCAGAGGAACTGATCGGGAGGCACCCGGATACGGCGGCGATTGGACTGACCGGCCAGATGCACGGCATTTTGTATGTGGATGCGGCGGGCAGGGCGGTCAGTCCTCTGTATACCTGGCAGGACCGGCGGTGCGCGCTTGCGGAGGCAGACGGACGGCCTTTTACGGAATGGATCCGGGAACAGTGCGGGGCGGAGATCCCTGTGGGGTATGGTCTGGGTACGCACATATGGCTGAGCCGGAAGCGGCAGGCTCCGGAGAACGCGGCATCGATCTGTACGGCGGCGGATTATCTGGGCATGGCGCTGACCGGCCGGTCGCATCCGCTGCTGCATACGAGCATGGCGGCCAGTCTGGGCCTTTTTCGGGCGGATACGGGGCAGTTTCAGGCGGAAACGCTAAAGCGGCTGGGACTGGATGCCGGGATTCTGCCGGAAGTGACGGCGGGGACCGCTGTGCTGGGACATTACCGGGGGCTGCCGGTGACGGCGGCGGTCGGGGATAACCAGGCCAGCTTTTTGGGCGCGGCCGGATACGGCGCGAATGGGGCCCTGGTCAATGTGGGTACCGGCGGGCAGATTTCCGTGGCGTCGGACCGGTATGTGCAGATCCAGGGAATCGAGACGCGGCCCTTTACCGGCGGCCGGTTCCTGCTGGTGGGCGCTTCCCTTTGCGGCGGCCGGGCCTACGCGGTGCTGGAGCGTTTCTTTCGGAGCTATATGGAGGCGGCCGGATGTGGAAACGGGGAACAGTATGCGGTTATGGGAAAGCTGGCGGAGGCGGCGGAACGGAAAAACCGTGAAAGCCGCGGGAGAGAGACTGGTTTCCTGCGGGAAGAGTCCGGTGCGGAAGGAAAGAACGCGACCGGATCCGGCCTGAAAGTCTGCACCTCTTTTTGCGGCAGCCGTACCGATCCGGATCTGCGGGGCAGCGTCACTGGTCTGGATGAGGATAACTTTACGCCCGAAAATCTTATCTATGGGCTGCTCTGCGGGATCGCGGAGGAGCTTTTCCAGATGTATGCGCGGATCTGCCGCGAGACAGGGATCTGCGCGCGCATGCTGGCCGCATCGGGAAACGGGATACGGAGGAATCCGGTGCTGCAGCGCATATTCGAGGATCGGTTCGGGGTCCCGCTGCGGATGCCGGACTGTGTGGAGGAAGCGGCCTGCGGGGCGGCGGCCAACGCGGCGGAGGCGGTCGCGGGGAAAGTTCTGGCAGAGAACCATCCGGCATGATCCTGTAAAACGAATAGGGCGATACGGAGGCCATGACAGGGACGCGGCACGGCAATATGGCTGCGCCGGGGGGCGATACGGTCTTCCTGTGTGTGGATAAAGGGAAAATATAACGAACCGGAATAACTTTTTATTAATGCTTGGCTTCTTTTACGTTGTCAGGCAGGCCAGTTATTTTGAGAAAAGTACAATAAATCAGAATATTTTTTTAATTCCTGGCTTCACGATATCAGGTAGGACAGTTATTTCGAGGAAAGTACAATAAAATTAGAATAACTTTTTTATTAATACCTGGCTTCGTGCTGTTGGGCATGACAGTTATTTCGAGAAAAGTACAACAACCTGAAATAATTTATTAATTATACATAGGCCTATAAAGAAATGAAAAAACAGATCCTGGCTCAGGCCGGTATTCAAAACAAAAACCGGTGGAGCGGAAAAACAGGATGACAGGAGGAAGCAGCGATGCGTTTTCGTGAGCTGGGGAGTGCGGAGGATCTGATCCGACTGGTGCAGGAGATCGGGTTCCTGCCGTTTTTTATCAATGAGATTCCGGGATTTTCCGTGGAAGAATGCTGCCGCCGGGAGCTGTGGTTCTCCGACACGCTGGACGGGCCCTGGGAATGGAAAGGACCGATCGCCCGCAGCAAAACCTGCATTTACGGGAAACTGTTTTCGGGCAGGGCCGGGTTTGTCAGTACGGAATGGCTGCCGGATTTTGCCAATTACCGGCGGGACGGATATGATTTTGACGCCAGGTTCGACGACGAGCTGGCTTCCTATAAGGACAAGGGCGTCTACGACGTGATTGCGGAAAACGGCGCGATCCTGTCCAAAAACCTGAAAGAGAAATGCAATTACCGCAAAGGAGGCAATAAGGGCTTCGATACGGTGATCACCCGGCTGCAGATGCAGACGTATGTAAGCGTCGCTGATTTTGTTTATATGAAAGACAAGGCCGGTAAGACCTATGGCTGGGGCGTGGCGCAGTACAGCACGCCGGAAGCAATCCTCGGCCGGGAGCTGACGGTCTCGGCCTATCGCCGCGATCCTCTGGAATCGAAAGAGCGGATGCGGGCCCATCTGGCGGGGCTTTTGCCGGACGCAGAGGAGCGGCAGATCGCGAAAGTGCTGGGCTGAAAGAACTTGAAATTTGAAAGGCCGTCATATATAATATATGCTGGGAA
The DNA here is from genome assembly GCA_947628025.1 of uncultured Lachnospiraceae bacterium. GTDB lineage: Bacteria > Bacillota > Clostridia > Lachnospirales > Lachnospiraceae > UBA3402. The sequence continues at coordinate 12,447 of CANQYH010000065.1, forward strand.
ATGACGCGGGGAATAAGGAGCCGTGTGGCTCTGAGAACGGTAAAATACCGAAGCGTCGTCTTTTTTCGTGAAAAATAAGCGGATCTGGGACGTTTTTCGCGCAGCCCGGGGCCTGGATATTCGGGGGGAAAACCGGAATATGCGAAAAGCGTATCATATAAAGCGCCGGTGCAAACAGGAGAGGCCGTTGAGTTCGCAGTATCGGTATAATTGGTAAAAGAGAGGAAGATCGGGATGCTGAAAGATAAAACGCCGACGTACATCAGCCTGTTCAGCGGCGCCGGAGTGGGATGCTATGGATTCAAGGAAGCGGGCTTTGTGTGCATCGCTACGAACGAGCAGATCGAGCGCCGTCTGAATGTCCAGAGGTTCAACCATAAATGCCCTGTCGATTCCGGTTATATATGCGGCGATATCACTGCGGAGGAGACGAAAACCCGGATCTTTGCGGAGATCGCGCGCTGGCAGGCCGCCGGCAACGACCGAGTGGACGTATTGATCGCGACACA
>CANQYH010000066.1 GCA_947628025.1 uncultured Lachnospiraceae bacterium
GCAGAAGATATCCTGCCCCATTGCGTTGGTGCCCATGACGAAGCTGGGCTCATGGCCGTTGAGGTAGATGTAGTAATTGTAATAAAGCACGCGGCACTGGACGGCGCCGGACTTACTGTAAGCGTAGATATAAGTACCGGGATCGCTGGGGATACGGATGGAATGGTACTCCGGACCCGCGATCTCCGTATTGGAGGAATACATAGGGATCAGATTTCCGTCCGCATCGGTGACGGCGTTGCCCTTGCCGTCTACCTGATACCAGATGTTGGGCCGGTCGGAAATGCCCTGGATGTCTTTCTGCTCCACGTAGGGGTAAATGACCTGGATCCCCGTCTCATTCTGCCAGTTCTGGATGGCCTCATATTCCGCGTAGGACAGCGTCCGGTAGAGGATGCCCAGCGCGTTATAGGAGTTGACTTCCAGATCGTAGGTATACCGGACCACGTCCTTGCCTCTGACCTTCACCGTGGTCTCATGAGTGCCCACGACGCCGATCACCGGGTCCATGCCGGTCTCCTGCGCGATGCCTTTCCAGTAATTCATGGAAGCGTCATTCTGGCTGGTATAAACGCTGGCTCCATCCAGAATCCCCCAGCCCTTTTTGGCGATCTCAGGCACATAGGGGGCGTAATTGACAAAGATCTTGTCCTGCTCCCAGATGCTGTAAGGAGAAAGGACGGGCGCGATGAAAGCGTAAAGCAGCAGGAAAAGCAGGATCCATGTAGCGATCACCGAAGATTTGTTCTTGCGGAAACGGATCATGGCGTCGGCAAAGAAACTGCGGGATTTGGTCTGCAGCTCGCGGTCGCGAAGAAGTTCGTTTTCCTGCACAAAGCGGAACTGTTCCGCAGGGATGTGTTCGTAATCCATCATTCTTCCCCCTTTCTCATTTCTTGGAACCCATACGGATGCGCGGGTCAATGAAGCCGTAGCTGATGTCTACCACCAGGCTGGCCACCAGCCCGATGGCCGTATAGAAACAGGTGGACAGCATGAAGACATTGTAATCCAGACCGTTGATGGCGTTGAGCGTCAGGCCGCCCACGCCGGGAATGGAGAAAATGCGCTCGATGATCAGGGAGCCGCCGATGATGCCGATGAACTCGCCGAAAATGCCGGGCACCACGACCACGAAGCAGTTGCGCAGCGCGTGGCGCACCGTGGCCTGGGCCTTGGTAAGGCCCTTGGTGCGGGCCAGCAGCATGAACTCGCTGGTAAGCACCTCGGTCAGCTCCGCGCGGGTCGTGCGGCAGAAACCGGCGATCACGCCGAAGCTGAGGCTCAGCACCGGGGGTACGATGGAACGGAACATCTCCAGGCTGAAATAGTCCGTGCCGCCTTTCATCAGGAACGGGAACCAGCGGAGCTTGAAGCAGAAGATATACTGCACCAGAAACGCGTACACAAAGCTGGGAACGGAAATGACCACCATGGTCAGCGTGGAGATCGTGTAGTCCACCCAGGTGTTCTTTTTCAGAGCCGCCAGGATACCGAGCGCGATGCCCACGGGGATCGTCCAGATAATGGAATACAGGTTCACGATCATGGTCGCGGGCAGCTTCTCCAGAAAGACCTGCCACACGTCGCGGCCGATATACAGCTTTTCGCTGACGCCCCAGTCCCATTTCGTCACAATGTTCTTTATGAAGATCCAAAACTGCACCAGATAGGGCTTATTATAGCCCAGGGCCTCGCGGCGCAGCTCCAGTATCGCCGTATGGGGATCGTTGGGAGCCAGGGCCGGAAGGGGAAGCATACGGATGAGGACGAAACACATGAGCGTGATGGTCATGAACACAAAGAACATGTATATAATCCTCTGTATGGTATATTTTACCATAAAAACATCCTCCATTCTTTGGTTCTCATATGTCCCGCAGACACAGACTGCGGGGCATATGAGAGCCGATAAATGTAAAGGGAGGGGGAGAAACCGCCCCCTCCCTTATGGTTGCTCACAGTGAAATCAAACAGCCAAATTATTAATACTGAAGCTGGCCGTGCTCAGCGATCTGCTGCGCGCAGTAATCAGCCCACTCAGCGTCGGTGTAGTTGTATCTCATGTAGGAGATACCGCCGCGGCCCATAACCGGGTTGTAGTCCTCAATGACATAGTAGACCTGCTGGCTCAGAAGGCTCAGGCTGCCGTCATTGACAAACGGAATGTAGGTATAGGTCTGAAGCAGACGGCCTTCAACACCGGCCAGGATCTGCACGCGGATATCCTGCTCTGCATTGTTGGTACCGAAGTTGTAGGTCTTGCCGTCTACGGTCACATCGTTGCCGGTCACGCACTCAGCCCAGTCGTATACGCTCATGGTGATCTCCTCGCCGTCCAGGGTCAGAGTCAGCATATCCTGCTGCGGATGATACCACTCAGCCGCGTAGGAGTAGCTGTCCCAGGTATAAGCCTGAAGCAGGTTGTACGGATCCATCGCGGAGCCGGTCCAGCCAGCCAGACACATATCGGCGGAACCGGACTTGATGGCGTCTGCGAACTCAGAACCGGAACCCAGCGGAGCCGTGTTCTGGATCTGGATCTTGCCTTCGAACGGCGTGCCTACCGCAACGGTCTTCAGAGCGTTATCCAGCCAGTTGACACGCTTGGTAGCAGTGTCGGACTCAGCGGACAGAGCATACAGCATGCAAATGGTCTGATCGGAAATGCCGTCGCCGTCCGCATCCGTGATGTAGCCGGCATCCAGCGCCTCCTGGAACGCGTCGGTCAGAAGCGCTTTCGCGGTCTCAGGATCATAACCGGTAATGGAATCCACAGCCGCATCCAGGCTCGCGTACTGGCTCACATCTACAGAGTAGAAATCGCACAGAGCCTGCTTCGCCTGATCGGTGTCACGGTAGTAACCAGCGGTAGCCGGATCGTAAACGATGGTGCTGCCGAAGATGCCGTAGCCGGGGGTCAGAGACGGGGAAACCTCGTCGCAGTAAGCCTGACGGTCGAAGCTGACGGCCATCGCCTTACGGAAGCTGGGGCAAAGGAGCGTCTGCACATCCTGGGTAGCGGTGTCGAAATCGCCGGCCGCCTCACGGGCGTTCAGACCGTCTTCGTTGCCGGTCAGCAGGGTGAAGAAGATGGACGCGCCGGGCGTGACGTAGCAGTAATCGCTGTTGCGGTACTGCGCCACATCGGCAGCCTGCAGGCCGTAGGTCATCAGTTCGCCGGACAGGAACATGGACAGTCTCGTCGGAGCCTCGGAAACGACCTGCATGACGATATCCGTGGTCTCATACATACGGTACACATTGCCGTCGGTAGGATCTTTGTAAACATAGGTGGTGTCGTCGGTATAGCCGTACCACTTGTCATTGCGGGTGAAATGCATCAGCTTCTCGGTCTGATACTCAGCCAGGGAGTAGGGACCGTAAGAAGGAGAGGTCTCCACGCTGGTCATGTAGGTGCTGGCGTAGGTGCCGTCCGCCTGCTGGGTGATGCACTTGTCATACACGTCGGGCTCAACCAGAAGCAGGGTGTCCTGGATCGCGTTGTAGAACAGAGTGAAGTCAGCGCAGGAAGCTTTGTAAACCTCAACCAGGGTGTAGTCGTCTTTCGCGTAGATACCTACGGTGTCCTCCCAGACCAGCCCGTCGGGTTTCGCTTCGGCGATCAGGAAGTACAGCGGTACGGATGTGCCGTCCGTCTCGTTCCATGCCGGATTCGTGGTGGTAACGTCGGTGATCATCGCCAGCGTATCGTCGGTCAGAGGAGCCAGGCCGTTCTCATCAGCGAGAGCCACCAGCTCTTCCCAGCGTCCCATGCCGAAGTAAGCGTCGCCGTACGCGTCGACATAATCTTTCAGCGTGTCGCCGCCGGTCTGCTCCAGGGCGTAATCAACGCCTACGTAAACCGGATAGCCGTCCGCGGTCACATACTGGCCGTCATCGCCTTTCGTCAGGTCGTCGACCGTCAGGCCCAGGGTAGCGTTGTCCACATACTGGGTCTGGCCCTGATAGAACCAGTCTTCAGCGCCTACGATGCCGTAGGTGTTGGCATACACGTCGGTGGAACGGTAGTTCTGCAGCTTGTAGTCCAGGATGCGCTTCGCGCCTTCCACGAACGTATCCGCGGTAATGTGATAGCCGGTATCGAAATACAGGTTCTCACGCAGCGGGAACGCCCAGGCATAGCCGGAAGTAGCGCCCGCGGGGACCCAGTCGGGATGCTCTGCCGCAACCTCCGCGGTCACGTCGACCGGCATACCGGAAGCCATGGAAGGAAGCCAAACATAGCCGTCATAGGGAGTACGGGAAGCGTCCTCCATGGGATGCAGCTCGTCGTTGAACGCCATGGTATACAGACTGTCGACCAGATACGCCATCTGATCGGAGCTGTTGGCATCCTCATAGTCATGGGGATTCCAGTTGGAAGCCAGACCCGTCGTCGCGAGGTTATAGGTATAAGTCGCAGTGGGGTCATTCTCGGTGACTTCAAAGTCTGCCGCCGGAGCCTGTGTCTCAGCAGCAGCCGTCGTTTCCGCTGCAGCAGCCGTCGTCGTTTCAGCAGCAGCTGTCGTCTCTGCCGCAGCCGTCGTAGCCGCTGCAGTAGTGGCAGCCGCCGTCGTCGCAGCCGCCGTGGTAGAAGCAGTCGTTTCAGTACCTGCCCCCCCGCCTCCGCACGCAGCCAGAGAGACTGTCATCGCAGAGGCCAGCAGAAGAGCTGTAACTCTTCTCTTCATAATACATTCCTCCTTGTAAATTGATAAATATGTATCTTAATCCTTTGAAACGTACCCGTTTGACATCTCAAAGTGATTAATCTTAGATATGAAAAACAGTGCATCAGCGGGTCGCCTTTGGCCATGATGCACCATCAGCAGGTGATGGGAATCGAACCCACGTATCCAGCTTGGAAAGCTAGTGTTCTACCATTGAACCACACCTGCGCATGCCTTGGACCGGAATCGAACCAGTGACACGAGGATTTTCAGTCCTCTGCTCTACCAACTGAGCTACCAAGGCACTAAAACACGGTATATATTTTACACTACGCGTTAAGGGTATGTCAATCTTTTTTCTGTTGGAAATCTGTTGAAAATATGCAAGGAAACCTTATAAAAATTTATAAAATTTTCATAATCTCCCGAAACTCGACCCGTTTCGGCTGACATTTCCCCCATATTTCGCCGGTTTTCCCGCTCTGTGGTATACACATTTTCCCGCAGCGGCCGGATCCGGCCGCGCGGAAATTATGCAGGCAGCGGCGCGAACCAGTCCCCATAGCCCATCGCCGCCAGATGGTCCCGGCTGATGCGCAGGCTCTCAAATGGGTCCCGTCCCCCGCTGTCGTCCTGTTCGATCAGAAAATATTCACTGCCGCCGTCAAGCCCCGCTTCGATACAGGCCCGCACAGGAAGGCTGCCTTCTCCGATCTCCGCAGATTCCACCAGATCGGAAAACGCCTGTGAAAACGCTCTCGTATCAAAACTGCCCTCCGGCATCTTAAACGGCGCGATGCGGTAATCTTTTAAGTGAAGCAGGCGGATACGCCCGGCATATTTTCGGATAAACTCCACCGGGTTCTCTCCGCCTCTGTGTATCCAATGTATATCCAGTTCAAAACCCAGGTATCTGGTCGCGTCCCGAATGATGTCCAACAGATACCGCCCTTCGTATTTTACAAACTCCACATGATGATTATGATAGTAAAGGTCGATCCCGTATTCTTTCAGCCTTTCCGCCATCAGATCGGCTTTTTTCGCAAATTCCAGAGTTTTCTCCACGCTCCCCATACAGGCCATAGGCAGCATCCCGATACGGAGTATATCGCAGTCCAGCATTTTTAGATCCGCCACGATCTTATCAAAGTCCGTCGACAGACTCTCTTCTGACGTACCGTGAAACGTCGGCTCCAGGCACGCCGTACACGCAGCGATCCTGACGCCAAACTCGTCGCCGGCCCGTTTCAAGCCAGCTACATTCTGCGGAGTCATGGGAATCCCGCTGACCTCTATGCAGCGATAACCGATGTCCGCGCACGTCTTCACTGTCTCGTACACGCCATATTCGGCCGCTTTCTGCCGGAGCGCTCCCATCTGCACCCCGAACAATCCTTTTTTCATCTTTCCTCCCCGGCGTTTATGCTCAATTTCTCAATCACAAGTCTGCTGCACACCGGATTGCCTGCTTACTTCTCTCTGGCGGGAAGCTCTATACAATCAATCCATCTACTTAGCCATGGACATTTGTGCCGCGGCCGTGTTTACATTGCTACGTACCTGTCTGGCGTACTCAGTTGGCGTCTTCCCCGTAATTTTCTTAAAAAGCTTTCGAAAATAATTCACGTCGTAAATGCCGCTCTCGGAAGCGATGTCCTGGATCTGCAGGCTGGTGGAATTTAAAAGCGTGATCGCGTGACGGATCCGCTGCTGGCTGATATAGTCCGTCAGGGTCAGGCCCATTTCCTTTTTGAACAATGCCGACAGGTAGCTGGCATTGACCGAATATTCCACCGACAGCCGCTTCAGGGACAAATCCCTGGACAGATTCAGGTTGATATGGTTTACTACTTTCTGGATCACCGGCGAATATCCCCGCAGGGAATAATTGCGCACCAGCATACAGTATTTCCGCGTCATATCCGCCAGGATCTCTTTTATGTTCCGGTCCGTCACATTGACCGCCTCGATGCGTCTGGCGATCTGGCCAAACAGCCCGTCCACATGAGCCGGATGCACGCCGCCCGCTTCCGCCGCCTTGCGCATCAGCGTGTTCATACTGATCAACACGTTCTTCATATCGCGGGCAGAGTTCCGCCCTCCGGAACCCTGGTGGTACTGAACGAGACGGTTCAGCTGCAGCATGGCCCCCTCTATATTGCTGTTGCTGACAGCCTTTAAAAATTCTCCCTCCGCAGCGCTGCGCTGTTCGATCACCTTGAAAGAAAGTTCCTCTTTATGCGGCTCGTACCGGAAACTGCCCTCCAGCACCGACTGGCTCATATACTCGGACTGGAGCGGCTCTCCCCCATACAGCATCTGCGCCAGCGTCATGCACAACTCCCTCCACTGGCCGATCTCCGCTACCACCGGTACGGAACTGAAATACTCCTGCAGCTCGCCGGCATACTCCTGTGGAATGGACTTCTCCTCCAGAAGCGCCGTCAGCTGCGCGTTCGTCATCGCCATATCGCGATACGGTCCTATGAAAATGTATTCGCCATATACCGGCTCCGACTCCGGCACGCGCAGTACGCAGTACTCGGCCTCAAAATAATCCTTGACGAAATAAACGACCCCATCCCGGTTCTCCTTATGCAGCGTCTCCAGGATCTGATTCATCTCGCCCGCTTCCAGCAATGTCCGCCCTATACCCGTATCAAGATCTCTGGCCTGCGGACTTCCTCCTTTCACGACAGCCAGCTGAATACCTCGGCAGCTGGCTACTTTTTTTAATACTTCCAGCAAATCCACTGTCATAAGTGTATCTCTCCCCCACCAAAAACCAAACACCCAGAAACACAGACGCTATGGGAAAAGCGAAGATCCTCCCCCGTCTTTCAGGTACTCCGCTGTATCCGCGCAGCGCCAGACGAGAAACGCGAACTCCGCTTCGCTCCGTTTGCGTAGCGCCGGACGGGAAACGCGAACTCCGCTTCGCTCCGTTTGCGTAGCGCCGGACGGGAAACGCGAACTCCGCTTTGCTCCGTTTGCGTAGCGCCAAGGTGGGGCGCGGCGAGCCGCGCCCCACCTTGGCTTCATTATACTCTATATTTTAAAATTTTTAAATAAAAACCAAACATTTTCCCTAATTTCCTAAATACAGGACCTGTTCTCTTTGAAAAATCTGGGATAAAATAAGAACCGCCGCTTTTGATTTCATGATTTGCGCCGGTTTTTGGAGCCGAACAGGAGAAAATCATATGATTTCATAAGCTTGCAAAATCGCCCTGCATTTAGTACAATACATAGCGTAAGATTCCTGTTTTTCACTGGGAGGCTGCTATGGAATATTTCTGGTATGTGATCGCGGCCCTGGGCGCCGGTATCGGCACGGGTTTGGCCGGACTTTCGGCCGCGACCGTAATGGTTCCGATCCTGATCGTATTATGCCCGTCCTTTTCCGGCGAAACCGGCGCTTATCACGCCACCGCCATCGCTCTGGCCTCGGATATCCTGGGCTCGGCCGTCACTACCGCCGTTTACATAAAGCACAAAAATATCGACCTGAAACGCGGCTGGATCATGCTCGTATGTATCCTGAGCATGTGCATTGCCGGCAGCTTCGCCGCATGGATGGCCGGCAATGTGGTCCTGGGCGGCTTTACATTGTTTCTCACATTTTTTATCGGCATCCGCTTTCTGCTGAAGCCCGACACATCCAAAGAACGGACCGCGGCCAAAGGCGAACGCCTGGGCTGGAAAGGCGTTGCCATTTCCCTTTTTTTCGGCCTGACCATCGGTTTCGGGACCGGCTTCGTCGGCACCGGCGGCGGAATGATGATGCTCGTCGTGTTTACCGCTTTTCTCGGCATGGAACGGAAGACGGCGGTGGGCACCAGCACATTTATCATGACGTTCACCGCGCTGATCGCCTCCATCAGCCACATGGCGATTGACCCCACGATCGCGTTCGAACGCCTGGGCGTACTGCTAATCTGTATAATCATTGCGACCGCCTCCTCCCTGATCTCCGCCCAGTTCGCCAACAAGGTCAACAACCGCATCGTCGGTCTGGTCACAGGCGCCGTACTTACCGTACTCGGAGCATTTATGCTGATCCTCCATTATTGGGAATTCATTTCACGGATCCCGATCCTGGCCGGAATACTGCTCTGCTTCGGCCGGTATCTCCTCTACCTGGCCTGCTGCCTCGCGGTTCTGCTGCCGGTACGTTTCTTTTTGCCCGTCCCTAATGACGTCTGGCGCAAGCTGCTCCATTTCGTCGCCTACACCAGCACTATCTGCATGATCCTCGTTTCCGGCAGCTGGACGGTATCCTGCCTGTGCTGCATCCTTTTCGGCGCAATCGTTTACCCCATTCTCCGCGCTGCGGAAAAATATCCGGGCTACGACGGTCTTTTTGTTCAGAAAAAGCCCGGCGAGATCAAAAAGAGCCTGCTGCTGCTTTTCTTCAGCCACGCCGCGCTGATCGCGGTTTTCTGGGGCTACCTGGGAAAGCCTTACATCGTGATCACCTCTATCATTGTCTGGGGAATCGGAGATACGGTCGCCGCCCTGATCGGGAAACGTTTCGGAACGCACCATGTCCATCTGCCTCTCAGCGACGAAAAAAAGACCTGGGAGGGCTCCCTCTCCATGGCAGCCGCCGACCTGGTCGTTTGTTTCGCAGCACTGATGCTCACCTCCGGCCTGTCTCCTGCACACTGCTTCCTCTGCGCGCTCGCGACGGCCCCCGTATCCGCCTACGTGGAACTCATTTCCCACGACGGAAATGATACATTCAGCGTAGCCGCTGCAATCGCCGTGACGCTGGAGGTGCTGAGCTTTCTATAAGTTTTCTTTCTGATAGTGAAGTCCTCTGTCCGCAGCGTTTTCATATGTGTGAATCATCCATGATAGTATTGGCCTGAACTTACTCAGGCCTTTTCATATGTATTCGCAGCATTTTCATATATGAATCATCCATGGTTCTGCGCGGCTTTAAAATGTGCCTGGATCTGCCGCGCTGCCACAATACAGTGATCCGGCTCGTGTTCTTAAAATAAAAGTCAGGCATTTTATTTTATATTGGCATAGCGCCGCGGACTGGTACGCCTGTTTTTAAGCAAGCACCGTATGATTCTATCCAATCACGACCAGCACATGCAGTTATTTTTCAATTAAGGACATACATTTTCTCGTCGCGATACTGTGGGGCTACAGTCCGTTTTTCAAATTAAGGACGTACATTTTTCCTGTCACAATACTACTCGCCGACAGTCTATTTTTTGAAATGCCATATATTCATGTCACGATACCGCAGGCCACAGCTTATTTTACAGATTACAATCATATTCCCACATTTTCATAATGAATGCTCACAAACATATTTCCCCGCAAAAATAAGGATCCATTTTCTTCATACCACACAACCTACGTCCGCCCGCTTTCTCACCCGCGGGGCGGCGTCATTGCTTCATGCTCTTTCTTTAATTCCTCATATAGCTGCCGGAACGTCCAATGACTGTTATATTCGGTGACGACCGCTTTGAGCGCAATCCTAGGCACTCCGGCCCTGCGCAGATTCAACAGCAGCTCATCAATCCGGCGGCTGCTGAACTGGTACATGACCAGCACTTCAGCCGGGATCTTGTCTCCCGGACACGCCGACGCCAAACTCTCTTCCGTTCCCGGCACATTCTCCTCAAAGCCCGGCAGGCCGACTAAGAACCCGATCGTCTGCCCTGCCTGTTCCGGCAAAACGTTCCGGATCCGCACGCCCATCCGCACCAGCACACTTTTCAATTTCGCCACATTCGGCGTATTCTCAGGAGTGTAATATAATACCATTTCTTTCATTATCATTTACCTCTGTCACAAATTCAGATCGTTACCGCAAATCTTCTCTCTGCTTTCCGTCATTTTGAAGCAGGCCAACAACCGCGTTTCTCATTTCAAATCTACCGTTTCGGTCTCTCACCAGTCAGCTGCTCTGCCAATGCCAGGCAGCCCTCCAACACATCCGCATAGGTCGTCTCAAAATCCCCGGTATACCATGGATCCGCAATGTCCCGCGGATGATCCGTAAAATCCAGCAGCCTGCAGATTTTCCTGTCCGGATCGCCACCCGTGATCCGCAGCATATTACGGATGTTCCACTGATCCATGCCGATCAGGTAGTCATACTCCTGATAATCCCTCCGCGTCATCTGCCGCGCGTATTTCCCCGCAGTGGAAATGCCTTTCCGGCGCAAGAGGCTGCTCGTACCATAATGGACCGGATTGCCGATCTCCTCCGTACTGGTGGCGGCCGATGCGATCTGGAACTGGGACGAACGATGAAGCCGGTCGATGATGTCCTTGAACACGAACTCGGCCATGGGGCTGCGGCAGATGTTGCCGTGGCAGACGAATAGTATTTTTAACATTTTTCTTTCTCCTCATTTATGAACGCTTTTTCTTTGAAATTTCCTGCATTATCATGCTTTTACACACTGTCGCATCCGCCTTTTGAAAAATTTCCACTCATATATGAGCCGATTTTTTCTCGGAGCTTTTGAGCTATATACTGAGTGATAATACTTCTCCATAGCTCACTCACTTTTTCAGCCCTCCCGCACATCTTTATCCAGCTCAGGCTCAGGTTCGTCGTCCGCATCATCACCGACAGGAGCCACAAGATCAGGGACCCGGTTCAGCGGATAAACGGCGTACTGACTCCCCATAGCGGCACGGAAAAACTCTTTCTTGACGTCACCGGATTCAAGGTGCGTGTAGATGTTCAATGTGACCTCAATACTGCTGTGTCCCATGATAACCTGCAGAGTCTTTGGTGCCATCCCGACGGCGGCACAATTTGAGCAAAACGTATGCCTTGCCACATGCGGCGACACATCGGGGAGTTCCTCTTTGTAAATCCTGTTAAACTTTGCGGCGGCCCAACGGAAATGATTGCTCCAATGCTGAGCAACCTCATAATTTCCATTCTTGTCAATCCAGAGAAATCCTGTCGCAGACTCCGTGTGATTCTCATTCCAGACGGTCTTTTCCTGTATCTTTGGCCGATTGGCGATAACTTTCCGAAAAGTTTCTTCCACATCCGGTAGCATCGGCACAGTCCGATAGCCGTTTTCCGTTTTCAGCGTTTCGATATACAGAAGCATCTTGCCCCCATCATGCAGGCGGAGAAGCTGCCTGCGGACATGGATCATATGATTCTCAAAATCTATGTCATCCGCCGTCAGCCCGCAAATTCACTGATCCGCAGCCTTGTATTGAACAGAAAGTAAATCCCGTCGAAATACCGGCTGAAATTCCTGTCCGTCCGTACAAAATTGAGGAAACGTCGCATATCTTTTTTTGTAAGTACCTCACGGGTTTTTGATCCGCCGTATCGCTTCTTATTCATCTGGAAATCAAACAGATTGTCCAGCACCCAGCGGTTACGCTTCGCCATGCGAAATGCCGGACGAAGGATTCCGCGCAGAGTACAAAGTGTACTATATCCCTTGCCATGCTCATCATGAAGCTCCTGAAACCATTCCTCGGCCTCCGCGCATAAGAGCAGGAAATTTTTCATTGATCCGAATCATCAGCTTTGCATCTATCAGATTCCCACAATATCGACCATCCACACCTTTTGAGATTCCCAGATCATGTAAATGCCTGTCTATCACTCCGCCGCTTTCTTCTGGCGGGATTCCTTCGTCATAATGTTCGGCAGACATTCGTATATTCTCACGGCGGAAAAGCTGTGGCTCAATCTCTGCCATGCACTCCCGGCAATCTTGATAGAATTTCTCGTAATCTTCATCTGTCCACGCAGCACAGACATCCGCCGGGGGATTATAAATCACAGCCTATGCGATCACAGCATCTTGCCGCAAACCTCTCTCACGGACAACTAGCTGCTCGTCTTTCGTCTTTCGTCTTTCGTTTTTCCTTCAACCTTCATCCGATATGCTGCCGCTTCGTTCTCCATCTCATTAGAAAATGCTACTCCGTTTTTGTATCCGTCATACTGGTTTAGCTTCGATCTACTCCGGTCTAGTGTATCTGATCGTGACGCCCGCTCATAACCGGCCTCCATCGCTATCTTACGTATATTGGCACGGTATTTCTGACCTGGCTTCGGTTCTCCCCGTACCAATCCCATAGGTGTCATTCTGTATAGACATATATTTGCTTAGATGCATCGAAAACTCTGATATGAAACTAGTCAGCAACCACCAGTTCAACTGGTGGTTTGCTATTAGCCCTCAAAAGGGCTAATGTTACTGCTCGTCCCACAGGA
>CANQYH010000067.1 GCA_947628025.1 uncultured Lachnospiraceae bacterium
TGCAGCACATAGGGCAGGGCGCCGATATGGTCCTCGTGTCCGTGGGTGATCACGAATCCTTTGATCTTCTCCTGATTCTGTTTCAAATATGTGATGTCGGGAATGCAGAGATCGATCCCCAGCATATCGTCGGTCGGGAACGCCAGGCCGCAGTCGATGACGATGATATCGTTCTCATACTCGATGGCCGTGATGTTCATGCCGATCTGCTCCAGCCCGCCCAAAGGAATGATCTTCACCTTTGCCGGCTGAGCGCCGTTTCTTTTCTGTTGTTTCAATCTATTACCTCCATGATCTGTCTGTCCGAATGTCTGTCTTTCTGCTTTTCTATGCACGAGCGGCAATAACCGAATAATTTCACCTCATGATCCGTAACTACAAAGCCCAGCCGCTCCCGCAGGCTCTGTTCCAAAGTATCCAGCAGATCCTCCTCAAACGAAAACACCGTGCCGCAGCCGGAACAGATCGCATGATGATGGTGATGGCGCTTCTCCTGCGCCTCCCCGGGCAGCTGACTCAATTCATAGCGGGCGAAACCGTCGTCGAGGCTGAGCTTGTCCAGAAGCTGCAGATCCACCAGCACCTGCAGGGTCCGGTAGATCGTAGCCAGACCGATCTCCGGGTACCGTTCCTGGGCCAGCGCATAGATCTCCTCGGCCGTCAGATGTTCGCCCGGATGCGCGGCCATCAGTTCCAGCACCAGAAGCCTCTGCCGGGTCACTTTCAGTTTTTTCTCTTTCAGCATCTGCTTAAAAATGTTCTCGTTCATATGCGGCATCTTCCCCCGCGTATTCTATCTCTCCAGATCCACGTCCGTATCTTCCATCAGTTCTGAAAAAATATCAAACAGATAATCCAGTTCCGCGTCGTTTTCTACAAATTCGTAAACCGCATCCGCGTCCTCCGCTTTCGAAAGGTCTTTCAGAATGTAGCACTGTCCGTCCTCTTCCTCCTCCGAATCCGTCACCAGCAGATAATTCACGCCGCCGATCCTGGTCTCCTCCAGGACCGTAAACTCCTCTCTCTCTCCGTCTTCTGTCTCCAGCGTGATCGTTTTGTCCTCTTCCATCTCTTAACTCCTTTTCATTCCGCCTGACGGGCGTTCAGATAGTCCTGTAAAATGATCCCGGCCGCCACCTTGTCGATGACCTTTTTCCGCTCTCCGGCCGGCACGCCGCTCTCTTCCAGGATCTCATCCGCCGCCACCGTCGTCAATCGCTCGTCCCACAAGACCACCGGAAGTCCCGTCCGGCGCTCTAAAACATGCGCAAACTCCTCCGTCCGCTTCGCCCGTTCCCCGACCGTATCGTCCATATTGATAGGATAACCCAAAACGATCGTTTCAACCTGATACTGTGCGATCAGTTCTTCGATCCTGCGGCAGGTCGCGCGCAGCTTATTGTCTTCCCTGCGTGTGATCGTCTCCACCCCCTGGGCGATCAGCCCGGTGGGATCGCAGACCGCCACGCCAACAGTTTTCGTACCAAAATCCAGACCCATGATCCTCATATCGTCCGCTCCAGCCCAATCCTCACGGTATGCGCACAGCAATGACAGACTGCCAAAGCAGTTTTAAACATACCACTATCCGAGAGCCTTTTCTCTTTCAAAAGCCTCCCGGATCCTACGCAGGATTTTACCCCTAAACAGGCTCCGCCCTGCCGTTATTCAGTTCACGTCCCGCTCTTTCGTACTTTACCCGAATGTCCCCCCGGCCGCTCCGCGCTGTCCCGCACAGTCACTGAAGCCGCTCCTGGATATACGCAGACAAAAGAAGCTCCAGGATCTCGTCGCGCTCTACTTTCATGATGAGACTTCTGGCGTTCTTATGGCTGGTAATGTAGGTTGGATCCCCAGACATGATATATCCTACGATCTGATTGACAGGGTTATATCCTTTTTCTGTCAGCGCAGTATACACCTGCTGCAAAACCTGACTCACATCCATCTGATTCTCTTGTACCGCTCGAAAATGTTGTGTATTTTGAATATCGCCCATTTGTCCTCACGTCCTTTAACTGTTCCCTATTATTTTATACCACTTTTTCCCATTCGTAAAGGGAAATATTTATAAAATATTCCTATTGTTTTTCGGACAATATCCACAATAAAAACAATTCCTGATTCAGCATTTTTTCCAGTCTTCCACGCAGAATCCGGCCTTTCTGCGCCTCGTCCCAGGGGATCGCGGCCTTTAAATATTCTTTTGTATGGCCCACCAGATATTCTTTTCCGTCCACCACGATTTTTTCCTCAAAAAGCACCTCCCGCGTCTCCCCCAGGAACTGCTTCCGGTACGCCAGGGACATTTCCGCATCCAGTTGAAGCAGTCTGGCGCTGCGGGCGTGCTTGACCGCTTCCTCCACCTGGCCCGTCATGGCCGCGGCCCTGGTCCCCGCCCGGCGGGAATAGGGGAACACATGGAGCTCATAGAAACCGATCTTTTTTAGAAACGCCTCGGTTTGGACAAATTCTTCCTCTGTTTCCCCCGGAAAGCCTGTGATCACATCCGTGGTGATCGCCGGACGGTCGAAATACCGCCGCAGGATCCGGCAGCCGTTCTCGTATTCCTCCGTTGTATAGTGCCGGTTCATCCGCCGAAGCGTCGCGTCGCAGCCGCTCTGCAGCGACAAATGGAAATGCGGACAGACCGTGCGCAGCTTCGACAGCCGCTCTGCAAATTCCTCCGTCACGATGCGCGGTTCCAGGGAACCCAGGCGCATCCGGTCCAGCCCCTCGATCGCATCCAGGCGCTCCATCAGCCCGATCAGGCTCTCTTTTCGCTCTTCGGGCAGATCGATCCCATAGGAACTGATATGGATCCCGGTCAGCACGATCTCCCGGTACCCGGCGCGGACCAATGTCCTGGCCTCCGCTTCGACCTCCTCCGGCGCCCGGCTGCGGACCCGTCCTCTGGCGTAGGGGATGATGCAATAGCTGCAGAACTGATTGCAGCCGTCCTGGATCTTCATAAAGGCCCTGGTATGCTCCTCCGTATGGTCGATAGACAGGGGCTCGTACTCGCGCACCCGGGAGATATCCGACCATTTTCCTGCGGCCGGTGGTTTTGGCGAGGGGGCCGTCTGCGCCGGTTTCTGCTGTCGCGGCCGGTCGTTTTTCTGTGTTGCTTCCTGCTGCCGGTCGTTTTCCTGCGCTGTTTCCTGCTGTTGCGGCCGGTCATTCGCCTGCGCTGCGTCCTGCTGCCGGTCATTTTCCTGCATTGCTTCATGCTGCTGCCGCCGGTCGTTTTCCTGTACTTCTTCCTGTTGTGACCGGTCGTTTTCCTGCGACACTTTCTGCTGCCACCGATCGTCCTCCCGCGCTTCTTCTCGCTCTCGTTCCTCCATAAAATCCGCCAGGATCTGCGCCAGCTCAGATTTCTCATGATTCCCGATGATCAGGTCCACAGCCGGATCCGCGGCCAGTACATCCGCGGCCACCTGCACATAACAGCCCACCGCCACAACGATGCCGCGGGGATTTCTCTTTTTCGCCCGGTGCAGCATCTGCCGGGATTTTTTGTCCGCCACATTGGTAACGGTGCAGGTATTGACCACATAAACGTCCGCTTCTTCCTCAAACGGTACGATCTCATACCCCGCTTTCCGCAATAGCTGGCCCATCGCCTCGGTCTCATAGGCGTTTACCTTGCATCCCAGATTGTGCAGCGCCGCTCGTTTCATATTCCGCCTTTCTTTCACCTCGCCTGTTTTTTCCATTTTTCATACAAACTGACTATTGACTTTTATCCGGCCAATCATTACTATATATAGCAGACCTGCCATACAATGACTGCGGTTAATTTGATGAATCCAAGGAGGAGTCTTTTGCATGAAAACAGTACGCATCTCGTTAAACTCTATCGATAAAGTAAAATCTTTCGTCAACGATCTTTCCAAATTTGACGTGGATTTTGACCTGGTATCCGGCCGCTATGTGATCGACGCCAAGTCCATCATGGGCATCTTCAGCCTGGATCTGTCCAAGCCCATCGACCTGAACATCCATGCCGAGACCGAACCCCTTATCAGCGAGATCATGGCCGTCCTGACACCTTATGTCATTCAGTGAGTCCCCGGCCCGGCTGAAAAGATCCTGAACAATATACATAGACCGCCGCTGCACAGCTCCGCGCATGGAAGCAGGTTCTGCGACCGGTCCATGCAATATGGCGCAAACCGTATCGCTATTGCGCAGCCCTATGCGTGAAAGCAGGTTCTGCGACCGGTCCATGCAACATGGCACAAACCATATTGCTATCGTGCAGCCCCGCACGCGAAAACAGAGTCTGCGCTCGGTCCGCCTGCACACCGAAAGATCCCCCATAGCGGCATATCTTCCAAAAACAACACTTGCAGACCAGAGTGCCCGCAAAGAAGCGCTGCGGCCGGCATCCATTTTCGCCTGTCACCGCGATCATAAGCCCGCCTTTTTGTAAAGGGGGCTTATTTTTTTGAATTTTCCGGCTCCGTTCTGTCCGGATCAGGGAGACCCGCAAAAACCGGACATCCCCTCTGCTCTCCCGTCCTCTCCGCTCGCTCATCCGCACCGGATCACTTCCCGGCCCGCGATCGCCGTTTCCACCATTTTCTCGATGGTTCCAGCCAATTTTTCCTCCGACCGGCGGATGACTTTCAGGCTTGGCTTCGTCACCGGATGCTTCGCCACAAAGATCGTACAGCAGTCCTCATACGGCAGAATCGACGTTTCGTAGGTCCCGATCCGTTCCGATATATCCACGATCTCCTGCTTATCGAACGCGATCACCGGCCGGAATACCGGCATTGTGCAGACCTCGTTCGTCACAGCCAGGGACTGGACAGTCTGGGACGCCACCTGACCGATGCTCTCGCCCGTGATCAGCGCCATGCTGCCCGTCTCTTCCGCGATTCGCTGGGCGATACGCATCATATAGCGGCGCATGATGATCGTCAGTTCCTCATGGGGGCAAATCTCGTAAATGTGCATCTGGATCTCCGTGAAATTCACCACGTGCAGATCGATGGGGCCGGAATAACGAGATACCAGCTTCGCCAGATCCACCACTTTCTGCCTGGCGCGCTCGCTGGTATAGGGCGGTGCGTGAAAATAAACCGCGTCGATGCGGACGCCCCGCTTCGCCACCATATATCCGGCCACCGGACTGTCGATGCCTCCGGAAAGCAGAAGCATGGCCTTTCCGTTGGTCCCCACCGGCATACCGCCGGGACCCGGTATCATTTCCGAATAAAGATTGACCACCGCGGCCCGCACCTCGACCCGCAAAAGCACGTCCGGATGGTGCACATCCACGCGCATCTGCGGAAATGTATCCAGGATCACCTCTCCCAGATCCCGGTTCATCTGTTCGGACGGAACCGGGTATCTTTTATCGGCGCGGCGGGCCTCTACTTTAAAGGTCCGGTTTCGGTCCGGATAAACCTGATTCAGATAACAACACACATACTGTTTCAAACGATCGTAATCCCTGTCCTCCGTCTGAAACATCGGACAGATCCAGGCGATCCCGAAGACTTTTTTCAGGGCCTCCACCGTGTCCTCGTAATCGTACTCGCCGCAGGCCGTCACATAGATCCGCCCCGACTCCTTGCTCACGTCAAATTTGCCGTCCACCTGCTTGAGAGCATGGCAGATACGGCTGATCAAAGCGTCCTCAAAAAGGAACCGGTTCTTCCCTTTCGTGCCGATCTCGGCATATTTTATAAGAAATGACTGATATAACATATGGTTTCTCCTGTTCTGTGACTGCCACAGCATCTGTGCGGCACATTCCGGTCCTCAGTTCCGATTTTCGCCTTTCAGCTTTTCCGTCCGCGGCGTCTGCCACAGCAAATTCAAGCGGTCATCAAACCGTGTCCGCGTTTAATATCCTGCTCTATTCCCCGCGTCTAGCGCTACCGCCTGCGGAAACGCCGCAAAAGCGGAAGCAGCTGCTTTAGGGTCTCCGCAGCGTAATCTACCTCTTCTTTGGTATTAAAAAGCCCGAAGCTGAACCGCAATGTGCAGTCCAACAGATCCGGCCGCACGCCCACGCCTTTCAATGTCCCGCTCAGTCCCGGATGATGGGAGGAACAGGCGGACCCGGAAGACACATAGATCCCTTTTTCCTCCAGCGCATGTAGCAGCACCTCGCTGCGGACTCCCTCAAAACTGGCGCTGACGATCTGCGGCGCGCCCTCCCGTCCGGGAGGATTGTTGAGAGTCACGCCCTCCAGCTTCCGCAGCCGACTCTCCGCGTATTCTTTCAGCTCATAAAGTCCGTCGATCTTTTTCTGGTGGTCCGTGAACATCTCACGCACCGCTTCGCCCATCCCCGCGATGCCCGGTACATTCTCGGTGCCGGAACGGAGATTGCGCTGCTGCCCGCCGCCGTAGATCAGCGGTTTGATCTTCACTTTTTCGTCAATATACAAAAATCCGACGCCCTTAGGACCGTGCAGTTTGTGAGCGCTGACGCTCAACAGGTCGATCCCCTGGCGTTTGGGGCGAATCTCATACTTCCCATACGCCTGGATCGCGTCCACATGGAACAGCGCGGCGGGATTTTTCCGTTTGACAATCTTGGATATCTCCTCGACCGGTTCCACGGTGCCCACCTCGTTGTTCACATACATGACGGAAACCAGCACCGTATCCGGACGGACCGCCGCCTCCAGCTCCGAAAGATCGATATGCCCCTGCCGGTCCACAGGCAGGTATGTAACCTCGTAACCCTGCTCCTCCAGATAACCTAACGGATTATAAACGGACGGATGCTCAATATTGCTGCTGATGATATGATTTCCCGCGCGGCGATTCGCCATAGCGCCGCCGATCAGAGCCATATTGTTGGACTCCGAACCGCCGGAAGTAAATACGATCTCTTTCTCCTGCACCCGCAGCGAACGGGCGATCACAGACCGCGCTTCCTTTATATAATTCTCCGCCTCCACGCCTTTGCTGTGTTTGGCGGACGGATTCGCGTAATCCTCCGTCATGGTCTTCACCACGATGTCCCTGACGCTGTCAAACACCTTCGTGGTGGCGGAATTGTCAAAATATGCCTCCATCTGTTTTCTGCTCCCTGTATCAATTGTTTCCGCTGCCGCATATGAGCCGCGGGCACTTTGCCGGCATCGCCATGCTCCGGCCCTTTGCCCCTGCCAAAAGGCTTTCGGGCGAAGCCCCAGGCTGATTTGCCGCGGCGGTTTTCTGCCCCGCTTTCTCCATCCATTCCCAGTTTTACGAGATCTCCGGCCATTCCGCCGTCTCCAAACAGTACATCAAAATCGCCAGCGCCGCCAGTCCCGCCGTCTCCGTACGCAATATCCGCCTGCCCAAAGAGACGGCCGACCACCCGCACAATTCCGCCTCCCGGACCTCCGTCTCCTCGAAACCGCCTTCCGGTCCGACGAAAATCCCCACGGTCGTCCCCGGCCGGATGCGCTCCGCCGCTTCCGCCATGGACCGCATTCCTCTGGCGTTCTCGTAGAGCAGAAGCTTCACATCGAATTTCTTCGCCTGCTTTAAAGCCTCCCGGAAACTCAGCACCGGGCATACCTCCGGGACCAGCACCCGCTTCGACTGCTTCGCGGCGCTCTCCGCAATCGCATTCCAGCGGCGCAGCCTGCCCTCTTCCCTTTTGCCGTCCAGCTTTACCACCGCTCTGTGCGTCGCCACCGGCACGATCTGATACGCGCCCAGTTCCACGGCTTTCTGTATGATCAGCTCCATCTTGTCGCTCTTGGGCAACCCCTGGAACAGACAAAGTCTGGCGCTCAGTTCCGTATCTTCCGCCTCGGATACGATCCGGGCCGTCACCGTCTCCGCCGCGATTTCCTCCAGCACGCAGAGGAAATCCCGGTCCAAGCCATTGCCGATCCGCACCTGCTCGCCCGGTTTCATCCGCAGCACGTTACGGATATGGTTGACGTCGGAGCCGGCGATCGTGATCTCGGAACCGGCGATCTGGCCGTCCTTTACAAAAAAATGATACATACGATCCCCTGCTATTTTCTCCTAGCCGTGACGGAGACCCATTCTCCCTGGCGGGTGGTCTCGACCACTTCAAACTGATCGTTGGACTCCAGAGCGCGGCGCACGGCTTCCTCTTTCTGGTCGATGATGCCGGACGTGATAAAAATTCCCCCGTGCTTCAGATGAGGCGGGACCTCCTTTTCCAGCATCAGGATCACATCCGCCAGGATATTGGCGACCACAATGTCATATTGCTCGTAACCTGCCCAGTCTTTGATAACCTTATCATCGATCAGGTTACCCTGGATCACAGAAAACCGGTCTGTACCGATCCCATTCGCCGCCAGGTTCTCACCCACGGCTGTGATGGCGTTTTCATCCAGATCCGTCCCGCGGACCCGGGCGGCCCCCAACTTCAGCGCAACGATCCCCAATATCCCGCTCCCGGTCCCCACGTCCAGCACTTCCGCGCCAGGCGTCACATATTTTTTCAGCTGACGGATGCAGAGCTGCGTCGTCTCATGCTGACCGGTACCGAACGCCGTGCCGGGATCGATCTGGATCAGCAGCTTGTCCCGGTCCTGCTCCGGGATTTCCTCCCAGGTAGGCTTGATCAGGATATCGTCCACCGTAAAAGGCTTAAAATACTGCTTCCAGTTATTGATCCAGTCCTTATCCTCCGTCTCGGAAACGGCGATCGTCCTCTCGCCCAGATCCACGAACATGGACAGCTCGTCCAGCCCCTCCTCCACCGCTTTCAGGATCCGCTCCTCCTCGGATACGTCCTCCAGGTAGAAGCTGACTTTCGCGACGCCCTCGTCCGGCGGCAGCTCCGGCAGGATATCGATGAACATGCCTTTCGTCTCGCTTTCGGTCAGAGGCACATTGTCCTCGATCTCGATCCCCTCGATCCCGATCTCATCAAAAAGACTGCTGACCAGATCCACGGCCGCCGTTGTCGTGGTCAGCGTATATTTTTTCCATTTCATGATCTTCTATCTCCGTTTGCTCAAACGCCGCTCGGACTCGCTTCCGGAGCGTCCGTTTTCTCTTTACAGATTTCTCAGATAATCCTCCACCCTGCAGAAATACACGCCGTCCGCGCTCTGGGCAGGCGGATCGTCGCAGAGAATGAACCGCTGGCGAATCTTTCCGAAACGTTTTTCGATCTGATTGTATTTCTCCGCGTCGGACAGGCGGCGGTACTGCTCTACCGGCGCCTTGGTGCCGCTGCGCAGCTCACAGATCGTGCAGTTATTCTCCTCCGTGTCATAGACGACCATACCGAAGACCCCCGCGTTGATCTGCAATTTATATACCTGGTAGCGTCCCTCCATGGCCTTTTCCGTCTCCAGGAGAATGATCTCTTCCAGAATCCGGGCCCGCACTTCCTCCAACGCCCGCTCCGTCATGGTCTTTTTATCCAATTCGCTCATATTCATGAAGCGCTCGCCGCCGGTCAAAGTCTTTAAAAGCGTCTGGATCTGGCTGTAGCGCATACCCGGCTGGGTAAAAATGACGCGCTCAATGGGCTCGCTGCCGGGCTGCGGCGTCTCCGCCGGCAGTTCCACGATCAGCCCCATGTCCACCAGGGCCTCCCGGACCTCCGCGGCGTGGATCCGGCTGATGCCGGCCGCCTGCTCCTCCCTGGCCCGGTCGTTGCGCAGGTTCCATGCAGTCAGGCGCAGGTTCTGGAGAGCAGGATTTTTCGTCAGGATCAACAGCAGATAGTTCAGGTTCATATTCACCATGATCCGATCCACGACTTCCAACAGGTCTCCTGACTCCTGCAGCGCGCGCAAACTGCGGAACTGGCTGATATCCTTGCTCCCGATCAGCGAGCGTTCGATGTTGCGGCTGACCGCGCTCTCAATATACTCTTTCGTGGATTCCCCATCGCGGAACGTAGCGTGGGAAACATCCGTCCGGCCGTCCTCGCCTTTGACGCCCGCCCGCAGCGTGCCGCCGTAGCGGATGTACTCGTCAATATCGTCCATACCCAAAAGAGTGCTGTGTTCTCTGAACGGCACAAACGTCGTGTCAATGACGACGGCACGATCGTACAGTTCCTGCCGCAGCGCCAGGCAAAACGCCAGGGAATCGGTACCGGTCAACACCACCCGCATCCCCTGGGCCGCGTGAACGTCCGACAGGATCGCCGCGTCGTCGATAAAGTCGTTCATCAACGTAACCTCATCGATAAACACATATCTGTAACCCTCTTCATAAAGAAGCTTCAGATCCTCATTCAGCTTCTCCATATTATCCGCGGCTGTAACCTTGATATAAGCCGCCTTTTCCATCTGTTCCGGCGCCATATCACGGATCGTCTGGCAGATCATCGTCGTCTTTCCGGTACGGCGCAGGCCTGTGATCAAACAGACTCTCCCGTCGGCGCCGTTCTCTCCCGCCAAATATGCCTGCAATTTCCCATAACAGAGACGCTTCTCCTGGCTGCGGATATTGGAAGCCATGGCCCGCAGCGCCTCGCCCGTCACCACGTTGGTCTTATATCTCGACGCGCCGCGGCCGCGGGCCGAACGTCTCCCGCCACGCGCGCCGGACGCCGCTCCCCTGGCCGCGGTCTGCCTGGCCCGCAGTTCTTTCAGCTGCTGCTGCAGGCGGCGGCGCTCCGCGATCTGCTCTTCCAGCGCATCCAGCTCCGATTCTTTCACATACTGGCTGCGGATCTTTCCATCCTCCGTCCATTGACGGTAAAAGCGCAGTTTACCGTGGATCATCTTTCTGGAAATGTAACCGACCGGAAATTCCGCGATCTTTTTTTCCAGTTCTTCCATGGTTTCTTCTGGTATATTCTGAGTATCCATACGAGTACCCCCTTTTCTTCTGCACCTATTGTAACCTATCATAACCTTACTGTCAATAGACAGCCGTGTAACCTGCCCATTTTTTCCCAGTATAAAATAAACAGGTCTATGCAATAAAACAGGCTGCTCCTGCATTATATAAATGAACGGGTAAATGATTCATCTTCCGCCCTGCCGGCGGCCCCTGAAACCAAACGGACAAAAGATAACGAAAAGCACGAAAGGATTGGGAATGATTATCAAAGTGCGGCCATGGCCTGTACGGCGCGGCATTTTCTCCGCCCAGATCCGGCCGGACCGCCAAAGCAGTACCCTACAATTTCATAAGGAACACAAATACGCAACAAAATGAAAATCCTCAATGCATTACATTACGACCTCAATCACGTTTACACTCCATAAACCGTGTCTCATACACCGGTAAGGTACCAAAGACAATGGGATACGAAAGATGATTTTAATAGAAAATACAAAAGATAAAAAAAATAAACTACCAAAGAATGCTGGCAGGAAGGAAAGCATGACGGAGGGCGCGCCGCGAAAAACGGCGCGCTTTTCTGTCGTATGGTCCGCCGCACGGCAATCTGACATGACCGGCCCGGCTGACCGACAGGACCACCCAGCCGGCCGGCCAGCGAACCGCCATGTTACATCTGCTTTTTTCGGACCGCGTCCAGCGCGGAGATCACCGCCGAGCGGAACCCGTGTTGCTCCAGCGCCGCCACCCCTGTGATGGTCGTACCGCCGGGCGAACAGACCGCGTCCTTCATCGCGCCCGGATGGCTGCCGGACGCCTGCTGTAGCTTCCCGGTCCCGACGATCATCTGGCTGGCTAAACGATACGCCAATTCCCTGGGCAGCCCGTGCAGCACCGCTCCGTCCGCCAGCGCCTCGATAAACATCGCCGCAAACGCCGGGCCGCACCCGCTTAGATCGCCCGCTACGCCCAGCTGGGCCGTCGGAACCGTCTGCACCAGTCCGATCTGCGAAAAGATCTCCGAAAAGACCGCAAATTCCTCCTCCGTCAGCGAATGTTTCTCCTCGCAGACGATGATCCCCTCACCCACGGATACCGGCGTATTAGGGATCGTGCTCAGATGATGAGTCCCGGGAAGCAGCACGCTTTCATAGCGGTCGAACGGATACCCGGCCGCCACCGAGATCACGATCTTCTCCTGCAGAATCTCGCGGACCGGTTCCAGCACTTCCGCCACCAGATACGGTTTCACAGCCACGATCACCATATCCGCGTTTTCCGCCGTCTCGCGTGCGTCCCGGCAGGGATGGATCCCCCTCGCCTCAGCGGCCCCGCACAGCTTCTCATAATGCTTCGCGCAGGCATAGATCTGCTCCGGCTTCACCGCCCCTTTCAAGAGCAGCCCGTCCGCCATCGCCCTGGCCATATTGCCAAACCCTATAAAACCCAAACGCATCTCTTTCATGCTCTCTGCACCTCCCGACTTTCCTCCCATATCCGGCGCGGCGGTTTTCCGCTCCCGGCAGCGGCTTTTTCCGGACATCCGGCCCTGCGCCGGCGGATCCCCGTTTATAAGCAAAACATTTCCCAGCGCCGCCCGGCTTCCCTCAAAGCCAAACAAACACCTCACCGTATCGCAGCTTCCCGCCTCGGTTTCCGTTTCCCGGTCATAAATCAACCCCCGCGCCCGGAAATCTCTCATTCTCCCGGCCGCGGGGATGTACGCTTGCTCTCGCCTATTCCCAAAATTTCCGTTTCTTCTTGCCGCCGTCGTCGCTGCCGCCGTCCAGCTTGCCCGTCATCAGCTCGTCGAACCGCCGCAGGGCCTGGCGCTGTTCCTCATTCATCCGCTCCGGCACCTGTACCACCAGCGTCACATAATGATCGCCGCGGATGCTCTTATTGCGGACGGAGGGAACGCCCTTGCCTTTCAGCCGTACTTTCGTATCGGTCTGGGTGCCGGGCTTCACTTCGTACTCTACCTGGCCGTCCACGGTCTTGATCTGGATCGTGCCGCCCAACGCCGCCCTGGCAAAGGAGATCGGCACCGTCGAATAGATATCCATATCCTTGCGAATAAAGACCGGATGTTTGGAAACCACGGCCGTCA
>CANQYH010000068.1 GCA_947628025.1 uncultured Lachnospiraceae bacterium
GCCGTGGGAAAGGATATGGTGTATATGCTGCCCGCCAGCTATATCCTGTACTATTATCAGGATATCCTGGGGGTCAGCGCCATTGCCATGGGAGTGATCCTGATGGCGGCACGGGTGTTTGACGCGTTCAATGATCCGATCATGGGCGTGGTCGTGGCGAAAACCAGGACGAAATGGGGGAAATTCCGGCCGTGGCTCCTGATCGGGACGGTTTTAAACGCGGTGATCCTTTATTTTATGTTTGCGGCGCCGCCCTCCATAGACGGCGGCGGGCTGATCGCCTACGCGGCGATTACCTATATTTTATGGGGCGTGACCTATACGATGATGGACATCCCGTTCTGGTCCATGATCCCCGCGTTTACCGAGGGAGGCAGGGAGAGGGAGAATCTGTCCACGCTGGCCCGTTCCTGCGCCGGCGTCGGTTCCGCACTGGTGACGATCATTACGATGCAGTGCGTGTATGCCCTGGGACAGGGAGACGAGCGGAGCGGCTTCGCGAGATACGCGATGATCCTGGCCGTGCTGTTTGTCGTGTTCATCACGATCACCTGCGTGAGCATCCGGGAAAAATCGACGGTGAATGTGGAATCGCCGTCGGTGGGACAGATGTTTAAGTCTTTGCTGCAGAACGATCAGGCCATGACGATCGTGATCAGTATCGTGCTGATCAACTGCTCCCTTTATATCACGTCCAATCTGGTCATCTATTTCTTTAAATATGACTTCGGCGGGGCGGCCTGGTATAACAGCTATACGCTGTTCAATACCTTTGGCGGCGGGATCCAGATCCTGTCCATGATGCTGTTTTTCCCGCTGGTCCGCAGATTTTTGAGCGCCATGAAAGTTTTCTACCTGAGCTTCGGGCTGGCGATCGTGGGATATGCGGTGCTTCTGCTGTTTATGCTTTTGAATGTTACGAGCATCTTTGCGCTGTTTGTGCCGGCGTTTTTCATTTTCGTCGCGTTCGGTATGCTGACGGTGCTGACGACGGTCTTCCTGGCGAATACGGTGGATTACGGAGAATGGAAGAACCACCGCCGGGATGAGAGCGTGATCTTTTCCATGCAGACGTTCGTGGTGAAGCTGGCCTCCGGCGTGGCGGCGCTGATCGCGGCGGTATGCCTGTCGGTCACGAATCTGAGCAGCGATACGTCGGAGACCGCCGCCGCTGTGGAGGCAGCCGCATCTTCTGTCATGGGGCTGCGCCTGACCATGACCGTACTGCCGATCCTGGGACTGCTGGCAGCGATCTTTTACTTCCACCGGAAGTATATTCTGACGGAGGAAAAGGTGGAGGAGATCACGCGGGAGATCCGCGGGTAGCGGCGGCTGGCCCGATCTGTGTGCAAAGTCCTTGACAAATCCGGCCAAATAACGTAAAATCACCGTATTGATACAGAAATAAAGACGCAGATGAGGAACAGTACGCGGACACACATCTCCAGAGAAAGGCCGTATGGTGCGAGGCCCTGATGGCAATGGAAGCGGAACCCGCCTCGGAGTCCCGTATGAAAGTGCGGCGCGGCTTCGGCGTTATGGAAGACAGAGAGGATCGGCTGTGTCCCTCGCCGCGGCGGAAGCGCTGCGGAGCAGGACGGGCGGCCGGTCAATCAGGGTGGTACCGCCGGATATCCATCATCCGGTCCCTCGTCGCGCGGACGCGGGGACCGGGTGTTTTTTTATCACCGGGACCGGGCTGCGGCGGCCGTGCGCATAGCCGGGAAGGTCTGGTCTTTGCCTGGGCAGAAGAGCAGGTATGCTGCCCAAGGCGGCAGAGGATGGAGCGTTAATTTGTAAGAAAAGAGGAGAGAGCACATCATGGCAAACGAC
Source organism: uncultured Lachnospiraceae bacterium (assembly GCA_947628025.1). Classification (GTDB taxonomy): domain Bacteria; phylum Bacillota; class Clostridia; order Lachnospirales; family Lachnospiraceae; genus UBA3402. The sequence goes on from CANQYH010000068.1 coordinate 1,834, forward strand.
AAAAAAATGGTAGAGGCGATCACGTCCATGGACGTGGATTTCGCCCAATGGTACACGGACGTGGTGAAAAAGGCGGAGCTTTGCGATTACGCCAGCGTCAAGGGCTGCATGGTGATCAAACCGGCCGGATATGCGCTGTGGGAGAATATCCAGAAAGAGCTGGACGCCCGTTTCAAGGCGACGGGAGTGGAGAATGTTTATATGCCCATGTTCATTCCGGAGAGCCTGCTGCAGAAAGAAAAGGATCATGTGGCGGGCTTCGCGCCGGAAGTGGCCTGGGTGACCCACGGCGGCCTGGAGCCGCTGCAGGAGCGGATGTGCGTGCGTCCGACCTCGGAGACATTGTTCTGCGATTTCTACGCCAACGATATCCATTCCTACCGGGACCTGCCGAAGCTTTATAACCAGTGGTGCTCGGTGGTGCGCTGGGAGAAGACGACGCGGCCGTTCCTGCGTTCCCGGGAATTTTTGTGGCAGGAGGGGCATACGGCCCACGCGACGGCGGAGGAGGCCCAGGAGAGGACGGAGCTGATGCTGAACGTGTACGCGGATTTCTGCGAGGAAGTGCTGGCGATCCCGATGATCCGGGGGCGCAAGACCGATAAGGAGAAATTCGCGGGAGCGGAGGCTACGTATACGATCGAGGCGCTGATGCACGACGGCAAAGCGCTTCAGTCCGGCACCAGTCATAATTTCGGCGACGGGTTTGCGAAAGCATTTAACATCCAGTTCGCGGATAAGGACAACACGCTGAAATATGTCCATCAGACCTCCTGGGGCATGACGACCCGCCTGATCGGCGCGATCATCATGGTCCACGGCGACGACAACGGACTGGTGCTGCCGCCCAGGATCGCTCCGACCCAGGTGATCGTGATCCCGATCCAGCAGAAGAAAGAGGGCGTATTGGACAAAGCGTATGAACTGAAAGACCGTCTGATCGCCGCCGGGTTCCGTGTGAAAGCGGACGATACGGACAAGAGTCCGGGCTGGAAATTCAGCGAGTGCGAGATGCGCGGGATCCCGCTGCGGGTGGAGATCGGGCCCAAGGATATTGCGAACGGCCAGGCGGTGCTGGTACGGCGCGACACTCATGAGAAGATCGTGACGGCGCTGGATGAATTGGAGACGAGAGTGGGCGAACTGCTGACCGAGATCCAGCGGGATATGTTCGAGCGCGCGAAAGCTCATCGGGACGCCCATACTTACGTGGCGACGAATTATGAGGAATTTGTAAAGACGGTCGATGAAAAGCCCGGGTTCGTGAAAGCCATGTGGTGCGGCTGCCAGGAGTGCGAGGATAAGATCAAGGAAGACACCGGAGCGACCTCCAGGTGTATGCCGTTTGCCCAGGAAACGCTGTCCGACCGGTGCGTGTGCTGCGGGAAACCGGCGAAGAAAATGGTTTACTGGGGCAAAGCGTATTAAAAACCGGCTGGGACCGCCCGGCTCCGGCGGGGAAAGAAAACCGGGGAGACGAGGGCGGCGCAGTGTCGCAGAGGTTTGGCGGATTTTTTACAGAAAAGAGAGGATGGAGAGTGGACGCAGCGATTCGGGTGCCGCAGCAGGCACAGGAGATCATTGAAAAACTGAATCAATGTGGTTTTGAAGCCTACGTGGTGGGCGGCTGCGTCAGGGATTCGCTGCTGGGGCGGGAGCCGGAGGACTGGGACATCACGACTTCGGCGAAGCCCTTTCAGGTGAAAGAGATCTTCGGCCGCACCATTGACACGGGCATCAAGCACGGCACAGTGACGATTCTGCGGGGGAAGATCGGTTACGAGGTGACCACGTTCCGGATCGACGGAGTCTATGAGGACGGGCGGCACCCGAAGTCGGTGGAATTTACCTCCGATCTGCTGGAGGATCTGAAGCGGCGCGATTTTACGATCAACGCCATGGCTTACAGCCGGAAGACGGGGCTGATCGATGCGTTCGGAGGGACGGACGATCTGCGGGACGGGCGGATCTGCTGCGTGGGCCGCGCGCAGGAGCGTTTTACGGAGGATGCGCTGCGGATCCTGCGGGCGCTGCGTTTTTCGGCTCAGCTGGGGTTTGAGATCGAGACGGAAACGGAGGCGGCGGTGCGGCTGCTGGCTCCCAATCTGGCGTATGTCAGCAAGGAGCGGATCCAGACGGAGCTGACCAAGCTGCTCCTGTCGCCGAACCCGGATCATATGAGGATGGTTTTTGACTGCGGCGTGGGAACGTATGTCTCGGAGACATTCGCGAAGCTGGACCCGGACCGGATCGCCGTGGATCCGCAGCTTCCCTCCCGCAAGGCCCTGCGCTGGGCGGCTCTCCTGCGGCATGTGGGGCCGGAAACCGCGGGGAGGATCCTGCGGGAGCTGAAGATGGACAACGATACGATCGCCAGGGTCCGGCTCCTGACGGAATGGTGGCGGCGGCCGCTGGGAAATACCGAGGCGGAAATACGGCGCGTCATGAGCCGGATGTCGCCGGAGGCCTATGACGATCTGCTGCTTCTGAAAGAGAGCGTGCTCCGGTACGGCCGGGGAGCACAGCGGTCCGGAACGCAGGACGAGGCCCGGGAGATACCGGAGTGGGACGCTATCCCGGAAACTTCGGCAGACATAGCCCGGATCAAGGCGCAGACTGCGGAGATCCGCGGCCGGGGCGACTGTGTTTCCCTGAAAATGCTGGCGGTGACGGGGCAGGACCTGATCGCCCTGGGAATGCGGCCCGGACGGGAGATCGGAACTGCGCTGGAGGCGATGCTGGCGGAGGTTATCAAGCGGCCGGAGAGAAATACGCGGGAATATCTGCTGCGGAAGTTTGCCGGGGATGGGGGAGTGGACTGACGGACTCGCCAAACCCCATGCCGGCCCCGCCGGGCGATCCCCCTTGCCGGCTTCGTTCCATTCCCGGCCGCGGAAAATGCGCGGCATAATCCGCCCCCCTCTTTCATACCCTAGAAGTAGTTTAGGAACAGGGCAAGCGGAGGGGTAGATGTGAACGAAAAATATTTGGAGGCTTTGGCCCAGTATGATCTGACGGTGGAGAGCGTGAAAAAAGGGCGCAGCGGTTATATCTGCGAAACGTCTCTGGGAACGACGCTTCTTTCCGAGTACCGGGGGACGCAGAAACGCCTGGAGTTTGAATCGCAGGTTCTGGGACAGGTTCGCACGGCGGGATTGGAGCGGGTGGATGATTATATCCGGACCATTCAGGGAGAACTGGTTTCTGTGAGCGAGGATGGGACGCGGTATGTGCTGAAGAGCTGGTTTACGGACCGGGAATGCAACATCCGCGACCGCCGGGAAGTCCGCCAGGCGGTTAGCTGGATTGGCCGTCTGCATCGGATACTCCGCGGGATCGGCTGGCAGGAAGATTGGAACCTGGGTTCGATCATGGTGGGACCGATGGAATCGGAGATGAGGCGCCATAACCAGGAAATGAAGCGGGCCCGCAATTATATTAAGAACAAACGGAGCAAATCCGATCTGGAACGGTGCATCCTGGAAAATTTTGATCCTTTCTACGAGCAGGCGGAAGCGGCCTGCGAGGGGCTAAACCGGCTGCGGCAGACAGAGAGCAGCGCCCCTCTTTTTTTATGTCATGGGAATCTGGATCACCACCACGTCCTGATAGACGGAGAAAACGTGGCCATCATTGAGTTTCATAAAATGCATATGGGCGATCCGATGGAGGACCTGTACTATTTTATGCGCAAGGTCATGGAGAAGAATGAATGGAACATGGGGCTGGGGCAGGAAATGCTGGCGGCTTACGACCGGATCCAGCCGTTGTCGGGGGCGGAAAGAGAGCGCCTGTATTATCTTTTTCTGTATCCGGAAAAGTACTGGAAACAGGTGAATTTTTATTATAACGCCAATAAAGCCTGGATACCGGAGCGAAACATCGAGAAGCTGAAAAATCTGCAGCGCCAGCTTCCGGACCGGGAGAAATTTCTGGCAAAAATACGGCAGGAGTAACGGTTAAAGGCTTTCTTTTTTTCGCAAACTGTTCTATAATGAGAGGAAAGGAACTCAGGCAAAATAAGGAGGAGATACGACCATGAGAGATTATAAAAAAATATACGAAGAATGGCTGAGCAATCCGTATTTCGACGAAGACACGAAAGCGGAACTTCGCGCCATCGCGGATGATGAGGAAGAGATCAAAGAGCGTTTCTATATGGATCTGGAGTTTGGTACCGCCGGACTGCGCGGCATCATCGGCGCGGGCGTCAACCGCATGAATATTTACGTCGTCCGCCGCGCGACCCAGGGCCTGGCCAATTATATCATCAAGCAGGGCGGGGCCGGCAAGGGCGTAGCGATTGCTTACGATTCCCGGCGGATGTCCCCCGAATTTGCCGACGAAGCGGCGAGGACGCTGGCCGCCAACGGCATCACGGCTTACAAGTTCGAGTCTTTGCGTCCCACGCCGGAGCTGTCGTTCGCGGTCCGGGAGCTGGGCTGCATTGCCGGCATCAACGTGACCGCCAGCCACAACCCGCCGGAGTACAACGGCTACAAGGTCTACTGGGAGGACGGAGCCCAGTTTACGCCGCCCCATGACAAGGGCGTGACCGAGGAAGTGCTGGCGATCCAGGATCTGTCCACCGTGAAGACCATGACCGCCTCCGACGCGAAAGCCGCCGGCCTTTACAAGGTCATCGGCGCGGAGATCGACGATAAGTACATCGCGCATGTGAAGGCTCAGGTCGTGAATCAGGACGCCATTGACCGGATGCAGGACAGCATCAAGATCGTTTACACGCCGCTCCACGGCACCGGCAATATCCCGGTCCGCCGCGTGCTGAAAGAGATCGGCTTCACCCATGTGCAGGTCGTGCCGCAGCAGGAGCTGCCGGACGGCGAGTTCCCGACGGTCAGCTATCCGAATCCGGAAGCGGCGCAAGCGTTTGCTCTCGGACTGGAGATCGCGAAGAAGACGGATGCCGACCTGGTGCTGGCGACCGATCCCGACGCCGACCGTCTGGGCGTATATGTGAAAGATACGAAATCCGGCGAATACATTTCCCTGACCGGCAATATGTCCGGTTCTCTGCTGTGCGAGTATGTGCTGAGCCAGAGAGCCGCCGCGGGCAGGATCCCGGCGGACGGCGAGGTGGTGAAGTCCATTGTGACCACCAATCTGGTGGACGCCGTGGCCGCGAACTACGGCTGCAGGCTGGTTGAATGTCTGACCGGCTTTAAGTGGATCGGCCAGCAGATCCTGAAAGAGGAGCACACCGGTGTTGGACATTATATGTTTGGTATGGAAGAAAGCTACGGCTGCCTGATCGGAACCTATGCCCGCGACAAGGACGCCGTTTCTGCCAGCGTGGCGCTGTGCGAGGCCGCCGCTTACTATAAGACCAAGAATATGACTCTGTGGGACGCGATGGTAGCCATGTATGAGAAATACGGCTATTACAAGGACGCGGTCAAGTCCATCAGCCTGGCGGGGATCGAGGGCCTGGCGAAGATCCAGTCCATTATGGAGACCCTGCGGAAAGACACGCCGTCGCAGGTGGGCGATTACACGGTGCTCTCTGCCCGCGATTACAAGCTGGATACGGTGAAAGACATGGCGACCGGCGAGGTGAAGCCGACCGGACTGCCGGCCTCCAACGTACTCTATTATGACCTGAACGACAATGCTTGGCTGTGCGTCCGGCCATCCGGCACCGAGCCGAAGATCAAGCTGTATTACGGCGTCAAGGGCAGTTCGCTGGAGGACGCCGATGCCAGATCCGCGGCGCTGGGAGCGGCAGTTATGGCTATGGTGGACAAGATGATGTAGCTGTGGGGACGGCGCGACGTGATTTCGCGCGGTTCTCCTGGAAAGGCTGTTATAGACGGAGCGTGTATCCTGCGCCCCGGCCATAGCGGCCTTTTTGCATTAAAAAAAGAAAGATTCCCTGGCGGCGGATAGGAAATACGTCGCCGGGGAAATCGGCAGATGATGAATTGTTGGATATCGGAAAATAGGAAAGAGGATTTGACCGGAAAAGGTGCCGGTATCTTTCCCCGCGGCCGGAGCGGCTATGGCTGGGCTGCGGGGAAACTCTCATTCAGCGGGAATCCCGGTTCTCGAGATCTTCTTTTAATTCTTTCAGGGCGGCGGAAAAACGGGCCGATGAGGCGGACGGATTTCCGCGCAGCAAGCCTTTGCGGTAAAAACCGAACCGGCCGGTCAGGGTCTTACGCTTTTCGTTCAGCGCAAGGATCTGCCCGGACAGAGCCTCTTCACGCTGGCGGTTTTCCTCCAGGATCCGGGAGATCCTGGCGGCGGCTTCCGAACCTGTGTCGCCGATTTTGGCGGCGGCGCCGGAAGTGGCTTCCGCGATTTTAGCAGCGGCACCGGATTTGACGTCGCCGATTTTGGCAACAGCGCCGGAGGTAGCTTCCGCAATTTTAGCGGCGGTGCCGGATTTGGCGTCCCCGATCCTGACTTCAGCGCTGGAGGTAACTCCAGCGATCTTAGCGACAGCGCCGGACTTGGCATCGCCGATTTTGGCGGCAGCGCCGGAAGTGGCTTCCGCGATTTTAGCGGCGGCGCCGGATTTGACGTCGCCGATTTTGGCAACAGCGCCAGAGGTGGCCTCCACGATTTTGGCAGCGGCTCCGGAACCGGCCTCGCCCAGCTTGGCAGCCGCGGCTTTGACTTCCGCGATCTTAGCTTCCGCATCGGCCCTTACCTCGGCGGCTTTCATAGCGGCTTCTGTCCTTACGCCGGCGACTTCGACGGCTTTAGATTCCAGCTCCGCCCGCAGTTCTTCCATCCGCTGAGCGATCTCTGCTTTCAGTAAGGCGGACTGAACCTGCAGCTCGTCCAGTTCGGCTTTCATCTTCGTCATGGCTTCCAGAGCCTTGCCTAGATCCAGAGCTTCCTTGACGGATACGATAGTATCGGCGACGAACATGGTTCCCACGACGGCAATGATCGAAAACTCGACCCACGGCTTCAATCCAAGCACCCATCTGGCGATGGGCTGGTGGATCACTTCGGTCAGGAAAATGGTCAGGAAACCCCAGGCGACGGAGGAGGACAGGCAGATGTAACCGTTCAGGTTAAAGGGCTGGTTGCTGTAGTCCCAGTATTTCATCTTAAACAGCCGCTCCATCACATAACCGGTCACATATTCCAGCACTGTAGCGCCGATCACGCCCGCGAAGTAAACCAGGACGAGATTGTCTTTCACCGGCAATGACAGCCACAGCATCATGACCGCGCCCGTCCCGTAGAGCGGCAGCAGCGGCATACGCAGGAACCCGCGGTTGACGAAGCGGCGCTGCAAGAGGGAAACGTAGGTGGATTCGAAGATCCATCCGAAAAAGCTGTATGTGAAAAAGAATGTGATCCAGTGGTACCAGGGATATGTATACATAAATTCGCCTCCGATCGTTGGTAACCTTATCATACTCCTTTTGTGCTTTTGCCGCAACATGAAATTGTACGGGCCGGGAATGGAATCGCCGGACGGCAGATGCGGCGGGGAGGAAGATCTTATTTCAGACACGAAGCAGGAGAATCGTGAGAGATGGAGCGGAACTTGGCATCGGACAGGCAGAGAAAGTCTTCTGCTACGAAAAAGGCCCTGCCGTCGCAGGACCTCTTCGTAGGGAATGGTAGGTATATTTAGGAAATTGTTTTAGGGGGGCCGGACGATTTGCATCGTCCGGTATGAGTATGAAAAAGCTTTGTCATTTCAAGTATCATACTTGAAACTAAGGCCCGCTACCCTTTCAAGTAGCGTGATTTTAATATAAATGATAAATATGTCCAAAATATGTACCGGTCATTAAAAAAATATAAAATCCATAAAATAAAATAAAACGAAAAATAAATAAAAATTCCGCCGTGTTTTACCGTGAGCATTACCACATTTCCAATCCGATCTGCCGGTCTTTCGCTCGCCGTTCCCTTTGCGCCGTTTTTTAATTATTTGACCAAAATTGTTCTGCTGCAGAAACCGCATCTTCTGCGTCAAGGCCATACTGCTCCTGCAGACATACGATGGTTTCCTCTCTGGATAGCTGTTGATTCTTGCAGATAGCAATCAGCTGACCGAAAAACTGGGTCAGTTTCACCGATGTTTTCTGCAGTTCCTGGTTGGATCTTTCCAGCTTCTGATTAGATTCTTCCAGCTTCTGATTAGACTCCTCCAGCTTCTGCTTGGATTCCTCCAGCCTCTGGTTCGTTTCCTCCAGTTTCTGCTTTGCGGCCGCCAGTTCCGCCCTGGCCTCCGCCGTGTTCCTGCGTTCCGCCTGTATGTTCATGCCGTCAAAATTTGCATTCTCAAACAGATATCCCATACCGCTTTCCTCCATTTCCGCCAGCTTCTCCCTGGCCTCTTCCACCGGCACATTCATCTTTTGGAACAGCGACCACAGGATCTCACGGTAAACACCACGGATCTCCTCCGGCGTCCCGTCGTAGATCTCGTCCACGTAATCACGCGACGTTTCCCAAAACTCTGTGTAATCTTCCGGACTCTGAATCCGGTTGATCATCATCACCAGGGACATCTCGTTGTGCTTTTTCTTTAGTTCTTCGTTCCCGTAGCCGTGTACCCGTACTACTTTGTAGGTGAAGTCCGGTATGTACTCTTTGATTCCGTCGCTTAGATCGATCCGGTCCGACAGCCGCATGCCCGCCGTCCATTCCGCAGTTCCCTCGTAATATACGATGGGGATGATCGGCGGATACCGGAACCCTTTGCGGCCGCTGCTGCCTTTCCGGATGCCGTCCTGCTGCTTCTTATAATCGTACCAGATCACGGCCATATACCGGAATAACTGCATAGCGACATCGTAATCCACATTTGATTTATGTTCGATCAAAGGGAGCACGAAAACGTCCCGCTCGCCGCCCGGTGCCCGGATCCGCACCTTTTTGACGGTATCCGTTTCGAACTCAACGCCCAGAAACGCGCGGTAATGATCCGTCACATCCTCGATGTCCTCCGGCTGCAGGTCGGAGAAGATGGAAAGCCCGCTGTAATCCCGCAGAAACTGGCACGTAAGTTTGCGGCTGCGGAAGATGGTCCGGCTGTTGGCGTCCCGAACGTGCGCGGCCGGGGAATACGGATTGCTGTCTTCCCGTGCGTCGCCTATGGAAAACGTCTTTTCGCCTGCGTGGTCTGTATCGGCCGTTTTTTCATTTGCAGTGTTTTTATCGGCTGCACTTTCGTTTGAATTATTTTTATCTGCTGTATTTTCATCCGGGCGATAGCCGCCCTCTGCCATTTTTTCTTTTGTATACTTATCCTCTGGATCTTCTCTTCGGTAGGAATTTGTTTGTTCCAAGCTCTTTTGCATCTCCTGCGTTCCTCCCGATCTGGCGCATATGGAACCGGGGAGCCGGAAGATACCGGGAAAGATTGGTCATGTGGCCTAAACCTATTATATAGCGGAGACAATCGCTTATCAAGAGGCAAAAATGGCTTATTTTCGCTTGCGGGATCCCGGAGGGTGTGATAAGATAACAGAGTAAAGTAAGGACAGGCGGCCTGCCCCCTCAAAGACTGAAAAGTTTTTGGGGGGGCAGCGTGCGTTTCTGCGCTGCCGGTCGTACCGCTCCGTGACAAAACGCAGCAGGCGGAGGACCTGCGGAAAGAGAGGAAATGTATGAAGAAACAATTATGTGCGGCGATGATCGCTGCGGCGGCCACGCTGGCTATGAGTTCGACGGCGCTGGCGGGGACCTGGAAGAGCGACGCCACAGGCTTCTGGTACCAGAACGACGACGGGACCTACCCGGTCAGCAGCTGGAAATGGATCGACGGCGACGGGGACGGCAACGCGGAGTGCTTCTATTTCAACGGCCAGGGCTATCTGGTGACCGGTACGACCGTCGACGGCTCCGACGTGAACGCCAGCGGAGCGTGGACCGTGAACGGCGTGGTGCAGACCCGCCCGCAGTACCAGGTACAGGCGCCCGCCAGCGATTCGAGCGCAAAAGTGTGGGACGACTCGAAGAATATGTTTGATAATATTTTTGGAATGCACTACGATCCTAATGATTCCAGCAGCATGAAATGGGCTGACGCTCAGAAGATGATAGAAGACCGTCTGGGAATTATGTTTAGTAACTATTGGAGTATTGCGAAAGATATTTCACAAACAAAGCAGTATTGGTATGATCAGATTGAGCAGAAACAGCGGTCCAAAAGAACGAAAGACGTGACTTTGGGGGAGACCCAGGTTATAAATATCAGCATTTTCTACGCCCTCGGAGGCATGACGAAAGACGATCTGGCAGCCCTGAACATACCCGTGGAGCAGGCGGAGGAGATCCTCTATCAGATCGGCGTGCCAGGCTATGCTTCGACAGGATATGCATTGAATACATGGATTGAGTATTATTTGAAAAACGTTGCAGTAAAATAACCGGCATAATCAGCGTACCTGGTTACGCTTTGATGGGACACATATTGCCTGCCTCTACTAAACCCAGTGTAGATTTAGTTGCAGTAAGATAACCGTCATAATCACCGTACCCGGTTGCGCCTCGACTGGAGATACGTATTACCTGCCGCTATCAAATCCATTGCGGATTTGCTGCGGTAAAATAACCAGCATAAATGGCGAGCCCCAGCGCTCCATATACCCCGTCCGGTCCCCGATTCCATCTCGGGTCCGGGCGGGGCGTATTTATTTTTGACATTGTATAAGATGCATCGTTGGAGGAATCTTAAGTTTTCTTTCATTTCGCAGCCGTTTGTCAGTTTATTCTTGCGGGATCCTGGCAGATATGATAAGATGAAAGCGTAAAGTAAGGACAGGCGGCCTGCCCCCTCAAAGACTGAAAAGTTTTTGGGGGGGCAGCGTGCGTTTCTGCGCTGCC
>CANQYH010000069.1 GCA_947628025.1 uncultured Lachnospiraceae bacterium
ACGGATCCGCAGAGATGAAAACGGCCGGATCGTCTGGGATCCGGAGGCGGAGGGAGCGATGGAGCTGCACCGCCTCAGCTTCCGGAGAGGGAACGAGGTTCATCTGCGTCTTCTCAGCAGCCGCCCGGGCGACGCGGAGGTCAATTATAACACATTTTCCCTGCGGGGCACATTATATACGGTTCTGGGATTCAGCGGCGGGCGGAGCCTGGATAAAGAATTGGGGCGGCCGGAAGCGAAAGAATTGCCGCTGACGGCGCACATACGCCGTATATCGGGGGCCTTAAATGCGCTGGAAGCGCTCCATGCGTCGGGATTTCTGCATCTGGATATCAGTCCGGACAATATCCTGCTGATCGGCGAGGGACGGAGAGAGCGGGTGACGCTGATCGATTATAACAGCGTTCATACGCTGGAGGAGCTTTCTGAGGGGGGCCCGGTTTATTACAGCCAGAAAGAGGGTTATACGGCGCCGGAGGTTCAGGCGGGCCGGATCGCGGATATCGGTTTTGGCTCGGATCTGAATGGGCTGACGGCTGTTTTTAACCGCTGCATCACGGGCAGGATCCTGTCGCCGCTGCAGACGGTGCGAGCGCAGGCCCCGGATATCGCGGACGCGGCCTGTCTTGAGAATTGTCCGGAGACGGTGCGGAGCATGGTGCAGAAGATACTGCGCAGGGGCCTGGCCGCTCTTCCGTCCCGGCGTTACAGGGACGCGGCCCAGATGCGCAGGGATCTGGAGGAACTGGAGGACCGGATCGAGGGCAGGGGGATCACGCATTGGGCCCTGTGGGAGATGGGACGAGCCGCCGCGGTCCGCGCGGTGAAAGAGAATCCTGCGCTGGGATACATCCGCAGCGAGGAAGAATTGTATCCAATCCTTGGCAGGAAAGAGAATGGGGAGACGGTTTCTTTGCGCGCCCTGTCGGAAGAACTGGCCGGTACGACGGGCAGGCCAGTGCTTCTTTTGGGGAGCGGCGGTATGGGGAAAACGACGGTCCTGCTGCGGATCGCTTATTCGCAGCCGGCGTTGTACAGCAGCGCGCAGCCGGCGTTGGTTTATATGTCCCTGTACGGCTGGAGGGACGGCGGGGACGATTCGATAAAGAACCACATTCTGGAAAATCTGCGTTTCAAACCGGAAACCGGAAGTATGGAGGCAGCCAGGCATGAGCTCAGGATGCTTTTGTCCGAGCCGCTTCATTTGAAAAAAGGAGACTGTCCGAAGCTGGCGCTTCTGCTGGACGGCCTGAACGAGGCGTCGGGAGATACGGCGCCGCTTTTCAGAGAGATCCGGGAATTGTCGGAGCTGGCGGGAGTCCGGCTGCTGATGACCAGCCGCAGCGAGATGGCGGAGCTGGACGCCCGGAAGATCATGCTGGAGGAACTGACGCCGGAGAGGGTCAGGAAGATCCTGGCGGAAAGCGGATATCTGCCCCCGGAAAATCCGGGACTTTTCAGGCTTTTGCAGAACCCGATGATGCTTTCGATCTTTTTGCAGACCGCGTCCGGCGGGGAGAGGCAGCTGAGGATCGATACGCGCGGGCAGCTTCTGGACCGGTATCTGCACGCGCTTTTAGAGAAAGAGAGCCGGACTTTGCCGGAGGATTCCCCCCTGCGCTGGGGCATGGAAGCCGCGGTGGAATATGTACTCCCCAGTCTGGCCGGGCTGGAGCAGGCGCGGGGCGGCGCGGTGACGGACGAGGCGTTGTTTGCGGTGCTTGAAAAATGTTACCGGCAGCTTTTGAGCCGCGATATGACGAAAGTATTTCCTCAGTGGATCGGCCATACTGCCGATATCCGGGGAGGCGCGGAAAAAGCAGACGAGTGGTACGGCCTGATGGTCCGCACGTTTTTGTGGCGCAGATTGGGGCTGATCGTGCGGGAAGAGCAGGGTCGCTGGAGGGTCGTTCACCAGGTGATCCGGGAATATCTGGTGGAGCAGGAACGGCAGTTTGCGAAAAAATTCGCCGGGAGAAAAGCGGTCCGCACAGCCTTATGGACTGCGGCCGCGGCTGTTTTGCTGGCGGGAGCCTGGCACTGGATCTACGTGCCGTTTCTTCAGCCTGTGCTGCTGCGGGAAAAGCCCAGGCCGCATTATGACGGGAAACTGGCGGATATGGTCTTTTCCTCGGCGTTTTCGGCCTATACTGACGCGGCGAATCAGTACGAAATAATGACTGCTCTTTTGGACAGCGTTTCCGGGGAGGAACCAGATGAGGAGACCTATGAGATCGCGCTTAACCGCTGCGTTTCGGACCTGACGATGGATCGGGGTCTGTCTCCGGATCTGGCTTTGGAATATCCGGAGCAGCTTCTGGCGACCGGGGAGGTAATGCCCTGGTCGGAGCGGGAACTGAACGAAGCGGTTTACACGGAGCTGGCCGTGCTGCCGTCAGAACGGGCGGAAGAATATCTGGGATATGTGCGCCTGCTGGCAGAAATGCGGAAAGACGCCGGATTGTGGGAGCGCTTCGGACCGGATTATCTGGCGGAGCTTCGCGAGGTGGTCGAAGCGGACGCCTGTTTTTTGGGATGCTGTTGGCAGACGCTTCTGGAGCCGGAACTGGCGGCGATGGAGACGAGCGGTTCCGAAAAGGACCGGCAGAATTATCACTTGTGTATGGCCGCGCTGGCGCTGTGTCCGGGCCAGGATACGGTTTCACAGAGATCCGTGGAGGCGGAGGAAAAATATGCGCAGCAGCAGGCGTCGGCCAGGGTCTCTTTGAAACAAAACGGGGCGTTCGCGCTGCTGGGAAGCGGACCGGAGGATGCGGCGGAGTCGGAAACGGGCCAGGGGCAGACGGACCGGACCGAGTCGGAGATGGCGCCGGCAGAGCGGACGCAGGTCGCCGCGGAGACGGGAGCGCATAATGATTCGGATACGGAGGCGGCCAAGGAGCATCTTTGGCGCGTGTGGTCGAAGTATCTGGACGCTTTGGAGGAAGCTTATGGCAGCCTGCTGTGGGCGCTGGATTATACGGACGTGTTTCTGGAGAGCGGCCAGTGGGAGGATCTTTCCAGGGCCCGGATCGCCTGTTTTGCGTCCGCCCGGCGTCTGGAACAGCCTTTTATGGAGGAAGAAGATCTGACGAAAGAAGAATATCTGCTCCTGACGGAGGCCGGGATCGACACCGCTTATCTGCCGGCAGAATTTGAGTCTTTTTCTTCCGAGACGGCCGGATTCCGCATGAGGCTCGGAGACAGCCTGCTGCCCAATCTGGAGGGCAATATTTTCATGGAGAGTACGAAAGAGATCCTGCAAAAGCAGACGGTGGCCGTCCGGGAGGAGGTCCGGTGTTTGAGCCGGTACCATACGGCTGAGATGAACTATCTGCTGCTTGCGCTGGGGGAAACGGAAAACGGGGAACGCTGGATCGGTCTGGCGGAAACGTATCCTACGCTGTTTTCCGCAGCCGGTCCGTGGCAGCCGGACGAAACGGAGGCGCTGCGCCTGGCCGATGAGATCCTGGATGATTATGCGGCGGTGCAGGAACTGGAGGCAGAAATATTGTCCCTTTTAAATGCGGATGTGTACCGTTTGGAGCAGATGATCGAGGCTCAGGATCGGGAAAAACTGAAGGCCGCCGCGAACCGGATCGGGGGACTGCCGGCGCTGCTGCCCGCGCCGGACTGGTATGCGCCGTCCCAGGCAGTCTTTCTATATTACAGGAACCAGCCGGACGGGGCGTTTATTTATCCGGAGCCGGGCGACCCGCTGGAAGATGAGACGTACAATGTGTATGTGCGGATGGAGGGGATCGCGCCGGAGAGCGTGGAGGCCTATATAGAAGCTATAAGCGGCGCGGCGGAGAAAGAGCCCTTGCGGGCGGAGAGTGGCGTATGGTATGTGCAGATGGAGGGTTACGATCTGGCGGTTACGGCGGAGGACGGGAGGGCCGGCTTTGTCTTTTATGGTGAAGATGCCGCGTTTGCGCCGGACTGGTACCTGGAATAGCAAACGGAAAAGGATATGGAAGCGAGGCGGAATGATGGAAGAGCGTTATTACGGCCGGTGGTTGTCCGCGTATCTGCGGGGCCTGGCGCTGCGGACCGGCGTGCCGGCGGTAAGGCAGGAACTTCTGCAGAAAGATCTGGAGGATCTGAGCGACGAAGAGATGGCGGAGCTGCAGGATGCGGGCAGAAAGGCGGAGGCGAAACTTTACGCGTTTAAGACGTCTCACGCGGATCTGCCCAGAGTCAGGCGGGTGCTGGGATTTTTGAGATCGGCGCCGTGCGGGAGCCTTTTGGATGTCGGCAGCGGCCGGGGCGCGTTTTTGTTCCCGTTTATGGAGGAGTTTCCCTGGGCGCAGGTGACGGCCCTGGATATCCTGCCCCATCGGGTACAGTTCCTGAACGACCTGACGGAAGGCGGGGCGCGGCGGCTTACGGCGGTGGAGGCCAATATCTGCGACCAGCCGTTTGCGGAGGACTCGTTTGATGTCGTGACGATGCTGGAGGTTTTGGAGCATATCCCGCAGGTGGAAAAAGCGGTGCGGGCCGCGGTGAAGATGGCCAGGAACTACGTGGTGGTCACGGCGCCGTCGAAGCCGGACGATAACCCGGAACACATCCGCCTGCTGACAAAGGAGACGCTGACGGAGCTGTTTGCGGAAGCGGGCTGTACGCGGCTGCGGTTTGACGGGGTCAGCGGCCACCTGTTCCTGGTGGCTTCGGTAGGGGACGGGCAGCAGAGGAGGCAGAATGGAAACGAATTTTGAGATCAGGAAATATCCCCGAACGCCGCACCTGGAGGGCTCCCGGCTGCAGCCGGGCGACGAGGACCTGCGGCAGATCCCTTTTTCCGCCGTAGCGGGGAAGCATCTGGCGGTGGAGGAAAAGATCGACGGCGCGAACAGCGGGATCTCTTTCGACGGGCAGGGAAATCTGCTGCTGCAGAGCAGAGGGCATTATCTGACCGGCGGGTACCGGGAGCGACATTACGATCTGATGAAACAGTGGGCGACGGTTCATAGAGATTGCTTTTATCGGGTGCTTGGGGACCGATATATCATGTACGGCGAATGGATGTACGCGAAGCATTCGATTTATTATGACGCGCTGCCCCATTATTTTATGGAGTTTGATATTTATGACCGGCAGGAGGGGATCTATCTGGATACGCCGTCCAGGAGGCGGCTGACGGAACAAATGCCGGTGGCTTCGGTCCCGGTGCTGGCGGAGGGCGCTTTTACGGAAAAGGAGGCGCTGCTCGCCCTGCTGGGAGATTCGCGGTACAAGACGGCCGGTTCCATGGAGGCGTTGCGGGAGACCGCCCGGAGGAACCATCTGGATCCGGACCGGATCAGCCGGGAGACGGACCCGTCCCCGACGATGGAGGGGCTGTATATCAAGGTGGAAGAAGCGGGCTGTGTGACGGAGCGGCTGAAATACGTCCGCGCTTCATTTTTGCAGTGTGTGGAACAGTCGGAGAGCCACTGGCTGGACCGGCCGATCGTGCCCAACGGGCTGTGCCGTCCGGTGGAAGAGCTGTTTTTGCCCCGGCTTTGAGGATCGAGGAACGGGAAACAGCGGGAGAGGGGGTGCAGAACGATGCAGGAATGGGAACGGATCGCCGGATGTATGCCCGCGCACGCGGGACAGGCGATGGACTGGGAGGGGCTGAAAACGACCTCCCTGGGCCCCATTTTCCGGAAAATGGAACAGACGGAGCAGAATCCGGTCTGGCATGGCGAGGGAAATGTCTGGAATCATACGAAAATGGTGGCGGAGGCGCTGGTGGCCGCGGAGGATTTCTGGAGGCTGGAAGAGAGAAAGCGTCAGGAACTGCTGCTGGCGGCGCTGCTCCATGATATGGGGAAGACGCGGACGACAGTCTGGCAGGACGGGGCCTGGACCTCTCCCAACCATGCGCGTACAGGGGCGCAGATGGTCCGAGAATATCTCTGGAGAGAATGCGGATTGTGCGGGACTCCCCGGAAGCAGCGGTTCAGGGAGACGGTCTGCAGCCTGGTCCGTTATCATATGGTCCCGGTTCACCTGATCGAGCGCCGGAAATATGAGCGGCAGATACGGCAGATCGCTTCCGAGGGCATATTGACGGAGGATTTCAGC
Source organism: uncultured Lachnospiraceae bacterium (assembly GCA_947628025.1). Lineage (GTDB taxonomy): Bacteria > Bacillota > Clostridia > Lachnospirales > Lachnospiraceae > UBA3402. The sequence continues at coordinate 6,076 of CANQYH010000069.1, forward strand.
TGGGAACTGCTGTGCCGACTGTCCGAGGCGGACATGAGGGGGAAGATCGCGGCGGATATTGAGGAACGGATCGAGGACATACAGTTATGTGCGGCCGCCGCGGAAGAACAGGGGTGCCTGCGGGAACCTCCCGCGTTTGCGTCCGCCTGTACGAGGCGCGCCTGCCTGGCGGGCAGGAATGTTTTGCCCTGGCAGGAACTTTACGACGCCTCCTGGGGAGAGGTGGTCCTGATGTCCGGCCTGCCCGGCACAGGGAAAGATACCTGGATCCGCGAACATTTTCCGGATCTTCCGATGATCTCGCTGGACGAAATCCGGCGGGAGCTGGGGATCCGGCCTACGGAACCGCAGGGAGCGGTCGGGCAGAGGGCGCAGGAGCTGGCGAAAGGGTATCTGCGCCGGAAACAGCCGTTCGTGTGGAACGCGACGGATCTGACTGCCGATCTGCGGCAGAAAGAAGTGGAACTGTTTGAACGGTATGGGGCCCGCGTCCGGATCGTCTATCTGGAAACGTCCTGGGATACGATGCTGGAGAGGAACCGGTCGAGAGAAGCGGAGGTCGCCGGGGTGGTGATCGGGCGGATGCTGGAAAAACTCGCGCCTCCGACGGCGGCGGAGGCACAGACCGTAGAGTGGTTCTGCGTGTAGAAAATAGAAATATGAGGTGAAAAGGGGGCCGGGCGCAGGATGAGAGAAGAAGAAAATCACGGCAGGAGAGAAGCACGGAAGCGAAAGAGCCTCTGCCTGGCCGCGGCCGCGCTGCTTTTGGCGGCTGTGCTGGCCGGCGGTCTGATCCGGAGCGAGTACGGCCGGTCGGCGGAGCATCCGAGATATGGGGAAGACGGGAAACATCAGACTTTGGCGGCCGGGCGGATCGGGGACGGGGCGCAGGCAGCGGCTTCCCGGGGCCCTGCGGAGACGGCTGCAGTTTTGGAACAAGAAACCGCGGCTGCGCGGCCGGAGCCGGCGGAGTCCGATCCGGTCATACTGACGACGGCGGAGAGTTTGACGGCGGAAAACATGACGGCGGAAGCGGAAACGGCGGGGGAAACGGCGGAGCCGGAGGAATCTGATGCGGAATCGGAGGAATCCGGCGATATCACGCTGCTGTTTGCCGGGGACGTTTATTTTTCCGATCATGTAATGAACGCGTATGATCGGGCCGGAGGGATCGGCGGCGTGCTGGACGAGGAGATCCGGGCGGAGATCGAGGCCGCGGATATTTTTATGGTAAACCAGGAATTCCCGTTTACCGACCGGGGAACGGCTGCCGCGGACAAACAGTTTACGTTCCGCATCCCGCCGGAAAAGGTCTCTCTATTCCGGGAGATGGGAGTGGATATCGTGACCATGGCCAACAATCATATCCTGGATTTCGGACCCGAGGGGATCACGGACAGCCTGGCGGCTCTGGACGGCGCGGGGATCCTCCATGTGGGCGCGGGCGAAGACCTGGAGCAGGCGAAGAAGCTGGAGGTTTTGGAGGTCAAAGGCAGGCGGATCGGGTTCCTGGGTACGAGCCGCGTCTATATGGCGGCCAGCTGGGCGGCGGGAGCCGGGCATTCGGGCGTGTTTTCCACTTATGACCCGACCCTGCCCCTGGAGGAGATCCGCGCGGCGCGAGAACAGTGCGATTATCTCGTCGTATATGTTCACTGGGGGATCGAGCGGAACACGAAACCGGAGAATTATCAGCGGAATATGGGACGGCAGTACATCGATGCCGGGGCGGACCTGGTGGTGGGCAGTCATCCCCATGTGCTTCAGGAGATCGAGTACTACGACGGGAAACCGATCGTTTACAGCCTGGGCAATTTTGTGTTCGGCAGCAGCATCCCGGAGACGGAGCTTTTGAAAGTGGTGTTAAAAGCGCCGGAAGATCCCGGCAGTGCAAGCGCAAGCGGGAATGCGGAAAGAAGCGGCGATTCTTCCGGGACGGACGGGGACAGCGCTTCCAGGGGACGGCCGGATCTTACCGTGGAGGTCACGACGATTCCCTGCACGTCCTCCGGCGGGTATACGCGGGTGCGGGGGCAGTGAGGAATGGGATAAAAAAGAACATCAAAACCAACAAATTGTGAATTTTTCGCAGAATCATTGACATAATATTAAAATAACGGTATTATATCTATGTAAGGAGGAATGAACATATGTTGGTCCAGTTTTCGTTGAAAAATGTTCTTTCTTTTAAAGAACGGACAGTTCTTGATATGACCGCGGTTAGCGCATATAAGGAGCATCCGGATAATCTGATCGATATTGGGCAAAAGGAAAAATATCTCCGTGTGGCGGCTATTTATGGAGCCAATGCCAGCGGTAAATCGAATCTGAATCTGGCGATGTCTTATTTCAGCAGTATTATAAGAGAGTCATTTGATAATGTACGGAACGGCGAGCGTACGGCCATTGATAAATATTATAATCCGTTTTTATTTGACGAGGGAAGAAATGAAAATTCTGAATTTGAAGTGGTCGAATTATTGGATGGCTTCGAATATCGTTATGGGTTTGAATACAATGCGGAGTATATAGAAACCGAATGGCTTTACAGGAAAAGTCTGGAAACAAATAAGCAATCCATTATTTTCGAGAGAAAACGGTCCGAGATCCATTTTGGCGCGACTGTTCGCAGAGAGAGCGTTTTATATCAGAAACAGATTTCTGGGGAAACATTAGTTCTTTCTTTTTTTAATAAACTGATTCTTAAAACAAAAATTTATCAAAAGGTATACAGGGGGATCATGGATACCCTGGTGGTTCAGGCAGATTTCTGCGAAAATACGGAGCTGTTAGAGGCATTGCTTCCGCAGGTGATCGATAATAAGAAAGAAAAACTGCTTAGATTTTTAAATGCGATCGACGTAGGCATTTTGGATATTGAGTACGATGACAGTGATAAAAATATTAGATTTATGACCTATCATCGGGGAAAAGACGGCAAGGACTATCCGCTTTCTTTGTATTATGAATCAGAAGGAACGATAAAAAGTATCATCCTGTTTATTTATGCGCAGATGGCGCTGTTTAACAATGCGTCTATATTCGTCGACGAATTGAATGTGAAGCTTCATCCGCTTCTGCTTAAATTTATTATCGACCTTTTTTATGATGAGAGATCGACGGCGCAGCTGATCTATACGACGCATGATACGACGCTGATGGATAAGAAATTTTTTCGCCGGGATCAGATCTGGTTTGTTGATAAGGACGAGTACGGGTATTCGGAGCTTGTCGCATTATCCGATTATAAGGTTCGGTCAGACGCTTCTTTTGAAAAGGACTATCTGGCGGGCGTGTACGGGGGAATTCCTCTTTTGAAAGGATTTGATATGGGAGAGGGTGAGTGAGTGGGGACGGACGATTTATTCAAAAAGAGGCGGGAGGAACGGAAACAGCGGCGTCATGAGTACCGGCGGCCCCGCGCCAATTCTTACCTGATCGTTACGGAGGGAAAGCGCACGGAGCCATTGTATTTTAACGGTATTAAGAGAAAAATTCAAGAGACGATCGGCGGACGGATCGATGTTGTCGATATGCCGCTTATACAGATCGAGGGCGAGGGGGCGTCTACCGGCCGGCTGATCGAGATAGCGGACGAGCTTGTAAAAAAAGCGAGTATTCTGTATCAGAATGTATGGATCGTGTTCGATAAAGATGATTTTTCTGATTTTGACCAGGCCATAGCGGAAGGGCAAAAGAAAGGATACCATGCAGCGTGGAGCAATCAGTCGTTTGAATATTGGTTATATCTGCATTTTGATTACAGCGATTCGGCGCTGCACAGGGACGTTTGGAACGAGAAATTGGATGCGATATTCAAAGAATACGGAATCGGAGACGGCCGGTACAGGAAGAACTATGAGAATATATATGCGCTGGTCAATACCTATGGAAGCACAGAGGCGGCGATCCAAAATGCAAAACGAAGAATGGCGGGATTTAGGGAAACGGAGTGCAGGCCGTCTGCATACGATCCGGGTACGATGGTGTACCAATTAGTGGACGAGTTATTAAAAATGCTTGAGGGTTGAACGGATTTAAGCAAGGAAGATCAAAAGATAACCTCCTGTATCTGATACATCCGGTATCATTTACAGGAGGTTATCTTTGCTTTGTCAGAAAATTGGTTTTATAGGTTACATTTGTATGTATGTTATACGGTCTTTGTGTTCAGGTCCCGGGAGTCTCTGGCGGCAGCGCGCAGTGCTTTTTACGTAATAGAAACGCTTATCCCTGCCCGTCATCCGGCTTTCTCGCTGAGGAAATCAAACTGCGACATATAGAGCTCATAATAAGCCCCGCGCTTCTCCAGCAGCTCCTCGTGGGTGCCGCGCTCTACGATCCCGCCGTTGTCCACGTACAGGATGCAGTTCGCGTTCTTGATCGTGGAGAGGCGGTGCGCGATGATGAACGAGGTACGGCCTTTCAGCAGCTCCGCCAGACCTTTCTGCAGCAGCAGCTCTGTCTCTGTGTCGATGCTGGAGGTCGCCTCGTCCAGGATCAGGATCCGCGGGTCGGCAAGAAGCGCTCTTGCGAACGAGATCAGCTGCCGCTGTCCGGCGGACAGACGGCTGCCCCGCTCGTTGACTTCGGTGTTGTAGCCGTTCTCCATCTGCATGATGAAATCATGGGCGCAGACGGTCTTTGCGGCTTCGATCACCTGCTCGTCGGTGGCGTCCTGGTTGCCGTAGCGGATATTGTCCATGATGGTTCCCGCGAAGATGAAGCTGTCCTGCATCATGACGCCCATCTGGGTCCGCAGGGAGCGGATCGTTACCTGGGAGATATCCTGGCCGTCGATGAGGATCTGGCCGGAATCCACATTGTAGAACCGGCTCAGGAGGTTGACGATCGTGGATTTGCCGGCTCCGGTGGGGCCGACGATGGCGTAGGTCTCACCCTGGTTGACCTTGAAATTGATCCGGTGCAGGATCTCGTGGCCGGAATCGTAGCTGAAGCTTACGTCCTTAAATTCTACGTCGCCGTGGATCGGCGGCATTTCTTTCGCGCCGGGCGCGTCCTTGACCAGAACCGGCTCGTCGATCGTCTCGAAGATACGCTCCAGGTAGGAGATCGCGGTCAGGAGGCTGTTGTAAAATCCGGCCAGCGTGTTGATCGGGGCCCAGAACCGGCTAATGTAGGAGGTAAACAGGATCAGGGTGCCGGTGGTCAGCGAATGGTCCGGTCCCAGGATCCACTGGATGCCCAGCACGTAGATGAACGCGGTGGTGACGGCGGAGATGATGTCCACGCTGGGGCCCATCGCGAAATTGAACATGACGGCCCGCATCCAGGCTTTCCGGTAGTTGCTGCTTAAACGGTTGAAAATGCCGGTATTCTCGCGCTCACGGACGAACGACTGGGTCACGCGGATGCCGTTGATGCTTTCGGCGATGTAAGCGTTTAAGTTGGACTGCTTGTTGGACTGGATCTGCCAGGCCTTGCGCTGCCGCCGCTTGATGAAAATGATGACCGCGGCCAGTACGGGCAGGCCGCACATGCACACGCCGGTCAGCCGCACGTCGTTGAACAGCATGAACGCGACGATGAAGAACAGGTTGCAGAGGTCGGTGATCGTGTTGACGATACCGTTGCTCAGCAGGTCGCTCAGGCTGTTGACGTAGTTGACTACGCGGACCTGGATTTTGCCGTGGGGCCGGTCGTCGTAGTAGGAGAACGGCAGCTCCTGCAGATGGCAGAAAATGTCGGAGCGGATCGTGTGGATGATGCTCTGTCCGATGACGCTCATGGTCCGCACTTTCAGCCGGGTGCAGGTGGAGGAATAGACGGCGATCACGAGGGTGAGGACGCTGACCAGGATCACGCCGTTCATATTTTTGTCGGGGATATACACGTCCATGATCTGCTTTAAAAACATGGGAATGATCATGGTCGAGGCGCTGGCGCTCATCATCATGAAGATCACGGCGGCCATTTTGCCGGTGTGCGGTTTGATATAGCGGACCAGCCGCTTCAGCTGTTTGACATTAAAGCCTGTTTCCAGGACTTCGTCTACGTCGTAACGATTGCGTGCCATTTCGGATTACCTCCATTCCTTGGATTCGGCTGCCATGCCGAGCTTGGCGCCGGAATTGAAAGAGACGGACGCCTGCGGACCGGCCGTGTTCTGGGAACCGGTATGGGAAGCGGCTTCCGCGGCCCGTTCCTGCAGAAGATCGTAGGGGATCTCGCCGTACTGGTTGCGGAACGCGGAAGCGTAGTAGCCGCCCTGCCGCAGCAGCTCGTCATGGGTCCCCCGCTCGATGATGCGGCCCTGGTCCATGACCAGGATCAGATCCGCGTCCTTGATGGAGGAAATGCGGTAGGCGATGACGAAGACAGTGCAGCCCTTGGACTGCTGGATATTCTTTAGCTGCTTCTGGATGTAGCTTTCCGTTTCCATATCGACCGCGGAGGTGGTATCGTCCAAAATCAGGATGGCCGGGTCTTTCAGCAGGGCCCTGGCCAGGGAGATGCGCTGTTTC
>CANQYH010000070.1 GCA_947628025.1 uncultured Lachnospiraceae bacterium
ACACTTCCGAAATGGATTTTTCGGTTGACGGCGGTGATGCAGACGCAACTTCTCCTGCGAAAGGCGAAACGGTGGATCTGTCCGCCCTGTCCTCTGACACCTACTCGATCACGTCCGGCGGTTCCTACACCCTGAGCGGTTCCGGGACCGATACCATGATTTTAGTGGATGCGGGGAAAGCCGACGTCACGCTGGTTCTGAACGGCGTTACGCTTCAAAACAGCAACGGCCCCGCCGTCTACGTCCGGTCGGCGGATAACGTCACCCTCTCTTTGGCTGACGGAACGACCAACACAATCTCGGACGGCGATTCCTATTCGGTTTCCGATCAGGATTCCGCATTGGACGGAGCCATTTTCAGCAAGGCCGATCTCACCGTGAGCGGCGGCGGCACGCTGATTTTGAACGGGAACAACAAACATGGGATCGTCTCGAAAGACGATCTGGTCATCGTCTCCGGCACATTGGCGGTCACGGCAAAAAATGTAGGACTGTGCGGCAAGGACTGCGTGAAAATCGGGAACGCCGTCATCACAATCACCGCCGGCAGCGACGGGATCCGTTCGGATAACGAGGAGGACCCCACACGCGGTTATGTGTCGCTTTCCGGCGGCAGCCTCAATATCACGGCAGGCAACGACGGAATCCAGGCGGAAACCGTCATAAATGCGGAAAATACCGATTTGACCGTCACCGCCGGAGGAGGCAGCGACAGGACGCTGACGTCCGCCGACGAATCCTATAAAGGATTAAAAGCCGGGTCAGACATTTATATCACCGGCGGCGTCTTCCGCATCGCTTCCCGGGACGACTGCATCCATTCCAACGGAACGATCACCATTTCCGGCGGGGACTATACGCTCTCTTCCGGCGACGACGGCATCCACGCCGATACCGATCTGGAGATCTCCGGCTCGTCCACCAAAATCGCCGTGGAGAAAAGCTACGAGGGGATCGAGGCCGCCAACCTGTATATCAAAGGCGGAACCGTTTCGGTCAAGGCCGACGACGACGGTCTGAACGCGGCGGGCGGCAACAATGCCCAAACCGGCAATAACGGCGGCATGATGCGTCCGGGCAGAGGCGGCTTCTCGTCCTCCACCGGCAGCATAACGATTTCCGGCGGGGATATCTATATTCAAATGGGCGGGGACGGCGTGGATTCCAACGGAAGCCTGACGATGACCGGAGGCACGGTCATCGTGTCCGGCGCCACAAGCGGCGACACCTCGATTTTGGACTATGACTCCACCGGCATCATCACCGGCGGCACCTTTATCGGGCTGGGCGCCTCCGGCATGGCGCAGAATTTCAGCGGCGAATCGACCCAGGGCGCCATTTTGTCCGCCGTCGGCACCCAATCGGCCGGAACGGTCGTCAAGCTGACTGATTCGGAGGGAAATGTACGGATCGAGCATACGGCTGACCGCTCTTTCTCCTGCGTGATCCTCAGCCATCCTTCCCTGAAGCAGGGAGAAACCTACACGCTGACGGCGGGCAGTTTCTCCACAACGATTCAGATGACAGGCACCGTGTACAGCTCCGGCGGCGGAGGCTTTGGCCGCGGCGGTTTCGGCGGCGGAGGCGGCTTTAATCGCGGCGGCCGCCGGTGATTCGGCCGTAAGAATGCGGCGGCGCAAAGGCAGCATGGTGGACGCAGGACGCGGCGGCCGCCGGTAATTCGTCCATAAGAATGCGGCGGCGGATGGGGGGGTACCCGGTCCGCCGCCATTTTATAAGGAAATTAAGATGATATTTTCCTCATAGGCCGGACGATTCAGCGGTATCTTATTCTCAGAGCAAATAAAAACGGGGGATAGTGTTTTGAAGAGGAAAAATTACCTTTGGGGGATCCTTTACGGACTTTTTTTGACGGGCTTTACCGTATATGTTTTGCTGGACACCTTTGTCATCGCCAGAGTTTACCGTCCGGTCACGCCGGACAGTTCCTACTCTCAAACGGAGTACGGGCAAAATTCACCCGATCCGGTCACTGAACAAAATAAAGAGCCCGATGAAGCCACTACGGGAAACGACTCCGATTCCGCAGTCACCACCGAAAATTCCGATAAAACCGATGATTCCTCCGTCGGAAACGATTCCGATTCCGCAGTCACCACCGAAAACTCCGATAAAACCGATGACTCCTCTGTCGGAAACGATTCCGATTCCGCGGCCACCACCGAAAATTCCGATAAAACCGATGATTCCTCCGTCGGAAACGACTCCGATTCCGCAGTCACCACCGAAAACTCCGATAAAACCGATGATTTCTCTGCGGAAAGCGGCTCCGATTCCGCAGTCATCACCGAGAATTCCTATCAAGACGGGAACATATCCGTCGCCATCACGGAATACCGGCAGAATGACACGACGATTTATGCGGCCGACGTCCGTCTTGCCTCGGCCGAATATCTGAAAACCGCCTTTGCAAAGAACGCCTACGGCAAAAACATCACGGAAAAGACCTCGGCGATCGCGGAAAATCATCAGGCGATCCTGGCAATCAACGGCGACTACTACGGGGCGCAGAAGAACGGATATGTTCTCCGCAACGGGGTGCTGTACCGCTCCGCCGCGGCCCGAAATCAAGAGGACCTGGTCATTTATCAGGACGGTTCCTTTGCATTGATTTCAGAGAGCGAGGTTTCGGCGGAACAGCTGCGGGAGGACGGAGCGGCGCAAATTCTTTCCTTCGGACCGGGTCTTATTAAAGACGGAGCCGTCTGCGTGTCGCAGAACGATGAGGTCGGAAAAGCAAAGGCCAGCAATCCGAGAACTGCCGTCGGTATAATCGACGAACTGCATTATGTTTTTGTTGTGTCGGACGGACGCACTGAAGAAAGCGAGGGTCTGTCTTTATATGAATTGGCTGTGTTTATGCAGTCCCTCAGCGTCCGGGATGCCTATAATCTCGACGGCGGAGGCTCATCTACGATGGTCTTTTGCGGAGAAGTCGTCAATCATCCCACCACAAATGGGAACAGCATAAAAGAAAGGAGCGTGAGCGACATTGTCTATATCGGATATCAATAATCGCAAAGCGATAAAGGTCACCCTTATCTATTTGGTAATCTCCTGCTTTTGCGCATTATTCGGGGCGGTTTATGAGCGGTTCAGCCATGAGGTGTACTCCTTTTTTATGATTTACGCGTTTGCCTTTCCGCTGGCGGGCGGCGCTCTGCCATTCGCTGCGTATGCTTTGACCGGCGCAAACTATCCCTCCGCGATCGCAAGGAATCTTTATCACGCCGGCATTGCCACGCTCACCGTGGGAAGTATCGTCCAGGGCGTCCTTGCAATCTACGGCACCGCAAACGATTTGTCCCGATTTTACTGGATCGCGGGCGCGGGACTCGTAATCGCCGGCGTGGCAGCCGGATTGGTTCAGAGGGCGTTATCCCGAAAATCAAAACCGTTCCGAGACGCCCTTTCGCAATAATTCTGCATACCGGAACAACTCTGTCATATCTGCGTACCCTAACGCGCCGTCAGCGGCCGGCTTTCTGCCGTTCTGTCCGGATACGCGTTCCAGCCGCCGCGGCCCTCCCGGCCACGGCGCCGCTGGACCAGGCCCACTGCAGGTTGTAGCCGCCGCAGATACCGTCCACGTCCAGGATCTCCCCCGCCAGGTAAAGCCCCGGCACGATCCCGGATTCCATCGTCGCCGGGTCTACCTCCGCCGTATCCACGCCGCCGCAGCACACCTGCGCCTGCTCGAATGAGTTAGAAGCGGTCACCCGCGTCTCAAACGCCCGAAGCTGCCCCAGAAGCGCGTTCCAGCCACGTTCCGGCACATCGCAGACCGCCGTTTTCGCGGAAAGGCCGGCGCGTTTCAACAGCGCCATGCTCAGCTTTTTATTCAGCAGACCGATCATCCACTGTTCGCAGCTCTTCTCCGGCATTGTCTCACGGCGCGTTTTTATCAGCGCCGCCGTTTCTTCCCGGCTCTGCCCCGGCAGAAAATCGACCACCGCTTTCACCTGTTTTCCCGCATACAGCGCCGAGGATGCGTAGCGGCTCACCTGAAAGACCGGGATCCCGGAGATGCCGTACTCGGTCAGCTGCAGTTCTCCCGTGTCCTCCGCCAGCTGTTTCCATCCCCCGTCCGGTCCCGCTGCTTTTCTCCCTGCCTCCGGCTGCGCCGTCCTCTCAAAAAGCGTCACTTTCGCTTCCGTCCGGACCCCGGCCATCTGTTTATAATCCGTTTCCGCGCAGCGAAGCTGCACCAAAGCCGGAAGCGGCGTCAGGATCCGGTGCCCCAGCCTGCGCGCCAATTCGTAGCCGCTGCCGTCGGAACCGGTCGCAGGCGCTGCCTTTGAACCGGCCGCCAGGATCAGCGCGTCCGCCTCCAGCAAACCCTGACCGGTCCGGACCGAAAACGGTCCATTCGCCGTCTTTCGGATCTCCCGCACCGCACAGCCGGTCCGCAGCGCGACGCCCAGATGCTCCAGCTCCATCCGCAGCACGTCCAGCACCGATGACGCCTGATCCGAATAGGGGTATATGTAACCGTTCCTGTCTTTCGGCAGGATCCCCAGCTCCCCGAAAAACGCCAGCGTGTCCCCCACCGGGAAACGCTCCACCACCTGCCAGGGGAAATCCGCCCGGCTGCAGCGGTAATACTCCGGTCTCTGATTCAGGTTCGTAAAATTGCACCTGCCGTTTCCCGTAGACAACAGCTTTTTTCCCACCCGGTCCATCTGTTCTGTGACCGTCACCTGCGCGCCCCGGCGCGCCGCCTGGATCGCCGCCATCATCCCGGACGCGCCGCCGCCGATCACGATCACACGCCTGCCCATTTCCATACATTCTCCCATATTCTCACCTCTACTCCGCTGTCCGTTCCATACGCCGTTTTCTCTATTCTAACCGCTTTTGCGTTCCATTTCAACTCCCGCTTTTCTCTTCGCCGGCCTGCCGCAAAAACCGTAGAAACGCCATTCCCGCACCCGCCCAGATACGCGCCGTTTATATCACCGGGCGCAAAGCTCCGGACCAAACAGGCCCATGGAACAGCAAAGCATTTCAGCCGCGTTTCCGCACAGGCTTTTTCTCGCCAGGCCTGCCGCGCGCCTGTCCCGCGGCCCGGTTCCCTGCTTCTAACTCGTATAGGACTCCAGATAAAAAAATACCTCCATCATCGACTCGAACCAGATCCCCTCCCGCAGCCGCTCCTGTTCCTCCTGCGGGAAATCCGTCACCGGGATATGCGTCCGCAGCGATTCGCGGTCCCCGCTTTCCGGCACCACCAGCAGGTACCCCGTCTCCGACACCAGGCGGTACCGTTCTCCTGCCGGCGCCGCGGCCGCCGTCTCCGCCGGTTCCAGCCGGATCACCACTTTATATTCTCCCGCCGTCTCCGTCTCATAGACCGTATCCGGGATCGCCGTCTCGTAGCGCACCCGGCTCCGCGTCGCGCCGTACCCCAGGGCAAACCCCAGCGCGGCCGCGGCCAAAAGCAGCAAAAAACAGATACCATACTTTCTCATAGGAATCTTCCTCCTTATGCGTATAGTATCTGTCATCTTCCGCCCTTTTAAACCCGTTATTTAATAAAGCCGCAGCAGCCGGGCCATTTTTAAAAGCTTCGTCCCTCCCGGCATCCGGCGCATCTCCCGCTCGGTAATGCCGCGCAGCCGGATCAGAAGCACAAAATAGACCGCGACCGCCGCGCAGACCGCCGCCGCAACGCCGACCACATTTCCCAGCCTGCCGCAGGCCCAATACACGCCCCAGGCCACGGCCCCCATGACCGCCGAGGCCAGAAGCGGGATCACAAACGTCCGCCGCCACTCCTGCCGGTACCGCAGATACCTGGCGATCGAAACGGCGTTCAGGACGCAGACCAGGAGCGCGAAAAGAATGTTGGCAAACAAGACCCCGTAAATGCCCATCTTGAAGACGCTCAGCATCACATACAGGACGATCACATGCAGCACCATGGAGACCCCGGCGTTGACCATCGGGGCCTGCATCCGGTTGATCCCCTGCAGAACTCCGTTGGTCACGGTGGAAAGGGAAAAGACCACCACCGCCGCGGAACCGTACCGCAGCATGTCCGTCAGCATCGTATTGTCCATATTTCTAAACAGCAGGTCGGAGATCGGCCCGGCCAGCACCGCCAGCCCCACCGCCGACGGGATCGCGATGATCATGGAAAAACGGACGGCCATCGCGGTCCTGGACAGGATCTGCTTCCGGTCCCTCTCCGCCATCGCCATCGAAAGCGACGGGATCAGGGACGAAGAGAGCGCGTTGGCGATCGCGACCGGGATATTGAACAGCAGGTGGTAGCGCCCCGAATAGACGCCCCACTGCACCGCGATATCGGCCTGGGCCCCCATGCGGTCCATGACCTGTCCGAAAACGATATTGTCGATCACCGTGCCGCTGTTATAGATCGTGCTGCTGATGAGGATCGGCAGGATCGTCATCGCCATGATATGGGAAATGGTCCCGTAGCTTTCCAGCCGCCCGCTCCGGTCCACCCGGATCTGCCGCCGGATCGTGCGCCGCATGGAGAAAAACAGCAGCAAAAAGCACAGAAGCGCCGTAAGGGCCCCGGCCCCGGTCCCCATCGTCGCGCCAACCGCGCCGAACGCGTAGGAATATTCCGTCGTCCCGTAGACCAGGTTCGACTTCAGTCCCACATCGAACAGGACTTTCGCCGCCGCCAGGCTTACGGCCGCGTTCACGAGCTGCTCGACGATCTGGGAGAGGGCCGTGGGCGTCATCGTCGAATGTCCCTGGAAATAGCCCCGGAACACGCCCAGATAGGCCATGATCCATACCGTGGGAGCCAGAGCGCGCAGGGCAAAGGAACAGTACGGCATCTTCAGGATCTCTACGGCAAAATAATCCGCGCCGAACCACATGACGCAAAAACAAAGGCCCCCTGCCGCCGTCGCGTAAAACAGGGACGCTTTCAGGATCCGCATCGTGTTGCGGTAACGCCGGACCGCGATCCGCGAGGCCACCATCTTGGAAACCGCCACCGGCAGGCTGTAGGACGACATGATCAAAAGCGTAGAATAAATGCCGTAAGCGGCCCCGTAATATCCGTTGCCCTCGTCGCCGATCATGTTGGCCAGAGGGATCCGGTACAGCATGCCGATCAGCCTGACCAGGATCCCCGCCGCCGCCAGGATGCTGCCCTGCACCAGAAAATCCGCTCCCGCGCCGGATGCCGCGCGCTTCCCATATTTTGCTCTGCTCCGTCCTCTACTCGCTCTTTCCATGTATCTCCGTCTTTCCGAAATCCGATGACAACACGATGCAGATCCAGGTCTTGCCCTGATTCAGCGTGATCTCCTCATTTTTCGCGTTATAATAATGGGTAACGCCGAATTCGCCGTCTTTCTCCCAGCCGACGGGGATCGCGCGGCCATTGGTGATATAATATCCATACAAAGGATTATGTACGTCGATGTCCCGGTACTGGGTCGTAGCGTAAAATCCGCCGGAACAGTACTGGATGATGATGTTTTTGACCGCGAGCGGCCCCTCGTTTCCCTCGTGGGCCGCGCCGTACTGGTAGCGGTAATAAAGCCCGTCCTCTTCATTGTACAGAAAATACGGCTCATTATAAACGTAGCCCGGGACCACCTTATAGGCCTCCAGAGAATCCGTCAGCTGCACCTCTTCGCCGTCTTTCGCGAAACGGAAATGCCCGTTATAATCCTCCGCGTATTCCTGCCGGTAGCCCATTTTCTCGATGGACTCCTTGATCCCGTCGGCGCTGGCGTAGGCGTTGTGAGGGGCTTTCCGGTCCTTGGAACGGTAATAGGCGATCGTGCCGATCCCCTCGATGCCGTTAATATTGTCGACATACTCCAGATAGGGCTTGGCAAAGGTGCTCTGTCCGAAATGGGCGTAAACCGCGTCGAATTCCCTCGCGAAATAGACGTAATAGGTCCGGCAGCTGCGCACGGAACCGATCCGGTCCAGATCGTCGTAATCCTCGATGAGCGCCATATAGCGGTTCATGCCCGCCTCCACGGGAGCCTCATAGACGACCCCCGCCCGGTTGATGCCGTAATGGGGCAGGGCGGCCTTGTCGTTGCTGATCATGATCGCCAGCGGCCTGCGGTTGCCGATCTCCACGTCCACCATCTCGCCGGTCAGGTAACTGCGGATCTTTCCGTCCACCTCGACCCGCTCTTCCTGCCATTCTTCCGTCTCTTCCGGAGTCGTCTCTTCCTCCGCCGCCGTCGTGATCACGATCGGCGCCGCCGTCGTCGTCTCTTCTTCGGCCGTCTCGCTCTCCGATTCCGTCGTCACAGCTTCCAGCGTCGCGGACGCTTCCTCTTCTTTTTTTCCGCATGATACCGCCGCCAGGGCCAGTGCCAGCGCGGTCAGGCATATGATCGCTTTCCTCATCTCGTGTATCCTCTGCTTTTTAAGATTTCTTCCTGCTTTCGCTCCATCCGGAGCCGTTCCTCTTCCTCCATATGGTCGTAACCGCACAGATGGAGCATACTGTGGGCCGTCAGAAACGCCAGTTCCCTAGCCGGGGAATGTCCGTATTTCTCCGCCTGTTCCAGCACCTTATCGACGGAGATCATCACGTCTCCCAGCATCAGCTCCCCGGATTCCGGATTGAAGCAGTCCGCAAAATCCTCTTCCACCTGCCCGAAATCCGACGGTGTCCCGTATTCCAGCGCCGGGAAAGACAGCACGTCCGTAGGCTTGTCCACCTGCCGGAACCGGCGGTTGATCTCCCGGATCTCCTCGTTCCCCGTAAGCACTACGTTCACCTCTGCCTCATAGGGACATTTCTCGTAGTCCAGAGCCGCCTCCACCACATCGTTTATGATCTCTTCATAGGGAATCTCCAGCTTTGTCTCCGCCTCATAATCGATCCATACCGTCATGGCCTGTCCTGCCTCCCGTTCTCATTGGTCCTGCGCAGCCTGGGCGGCCTGCCGCCGCTGCGCTCCCTGGGAGGCTCGTGGTCCATCGGCCTCTTTTTCCGCGCTTCCCGGGACTCATAGGCGTCGTAGGCCTCCACGATCTTCTGCACCAGCGGATGGCGCACCACGTCGCTGTTGGTCAGATAACAGAACCCGATATCCTCCACGTTCTTTAATACTTTCACCGCCACATCCAGACCAGAATCCGTTCCGACAGGCAGGTCTTTCTGCGTCTGGTCGCCGGTGACGATGACCTTGGAACCGAAGCCGATCCTGGTCAGAAACATCTTCATCTGGGCCGGCGTCGTATTCTGGGCCTCGTCCAGGATGATATAGGCGTTGTCCAGGGTCCGCCCCCGCATATAGGCCAGCGGCGCTACCTCGATCAGGCCTTTCTCCGCGTTGTGAAGATAGGACTCCGCTCCCATGATCTGGTAGAGCGCGTCGTAAAGGGGCCGCAGGTACGGATCGATCTTGCTCTGCAGGTCCCCCGGCAAAAATCCCAGCTTTTCTCCCGCCTCGATGGCCGGCCGCGTCAGGATGATCCGCCCCACCTCGCCGTCCTTAAACGCCTGGATCGCCATGGCCATCGCCAGGTAGGTCTTGCCGGTCCCGGCCGGGCCGATCCCGAACACGATCATCTTTTTGCGGATCGCGTCCACATATTCTTTCTGTCCCAGGGTCTTGGGCTTCACCGGGCGGCCGTTCACCGTCCTGCAGATGATGTCCTTATCGATCTCCAGGATCTGATGGTCCTGTTCCGAGAAAGAAAGCGCAAGGGCGTAGTCCACATTCTGGGCCGTGATGGCGCTGCCGCGCTTTGACAGCTCCATGAGATTCTGGAACACGCTTTTGGCCTTGCCGGCCGTCTCCTCCGGCCCGATGATCTTGATGGCCCCGTCCCGCGACACCATCGTCACATGAAGCGTCCGTTCGATCTTTTTCAGATATTCGTCAAACTGCCCGCAGACATTCCGCTCATGCTCCGCGGGAATATCGATCATGGTTTCGATCACACTCATGTACTTTCTTTCATCTCCTCATCCGGCGTATCCTGCGTGCTTACCGGCCGGCGGACGGAAATCTCCTCCTCGGCCGTCACCGTACATTCTATCGTATAGGATAAGCCATTATTTAGTATTCTAACATCATTTTTGATAATGTGTACCCCCTTTTGTAATAATTTTTCAATATATTTTTCATTTATGTACTCCGAACGGTCTTTCAGCTCCTTTTCCGTATAGGGACGCTCATAATAAACCGTTTCTTCCCCCACGGTCTGCTCCCAATAGACCGGTAAATAGAAATCCCCGAACAGGCAGAGCTGGCGTACCTGGGTCGTTTCTTTCCAGACCGGACGCTCCGTGTTCTCCGCCTCCGGGCCCGGATCCAGGCCGGCCTGTGACATCGCCCACCGTCCGAATGATACGGCCGTCTCTTTTAACGCCGTCCAGAGTTCTCCCCGCGCCGGAAGCGACAAAGACGCCCGGAAACGTCCCGCCGTCAGCGCCGCCCGGAAGCGCCGCCTGCCGGTCCGGGTTTCCACCCTGCAAAGCAGAGGTTCCTCGGTACGGTACGCATATTGTGTCCGCGCATAGATATCCGCGTCGGCGTGGACGTACTTGATACGGACCGTTTCCCCGTTATCGTCTATGACCGACAGGGCGGAGGAAACCAGAAGCTGTCCCTCCTCCACCGTATCTCCGACCGCCACGTCCGCCTTTCCCTGGCGCACGATCATCCGGGTGATCACTCCGGCGGTACCGGCCGCCAGTTCGCAGGGAGAATCATCCCTGGGAGGGACGGCCGAAAGCGCCTCGTTTTCTTTGATCCGCACCACCAGCCGGGTCCCGGTGACGCTGGCGGATACCCAGGTGATCTCCGGAAACGCGCTGCGGAGCGAATCTTCCAGATCTTCGCAGGACACATCGTTTTTGCGCATCCCGTACCGGACGTCCAGGGATTCCAGATATTCCATCAGCGTATCCCGGCTGTAATGATAATTCCCCTCGAAAGAAATGTTCCAGATAAAAAGTGAAAGCGCATAGATCAGGGCAAAACAGGCGCCAGTTCCCAGAAGAAGCCCCTCCCGCTTCCGGTTCCGCCGGATAAAAAAGGGCGCCCCGTATCTTCCCAGGACCCGCACCCGCACTCCCGCCTTTCTGGCCAGCGGGCGGATCTTCCAGAAATGGGACAACAGCATCCGGCATTCGATCCCCTCCCCGCGCTCGCAGACGTCCCAGGGGTCCATCCGGTTGGCGCAGCACAGGTTCAGGAACCGCTCCGGTCCCTGGCCGCTGATATGAAGACGCAAAAATCCTTTCCGGTAACAGGTGAATCTGTTCAGCAATCCGCGATCTCCTCCGTCCGCTCCGATCTTATCACGGCTCCCTGTCCGGAACCCTCTTTCGCAGTCACATTCGGCCGCATCCCCGGCTCCCGCGGTTTGTTCTGGTCCGTCCCGTCTTAACGGCGGCCTGCTCCGGACCGGCTGCCCGGCCTGACGATCCGTACGTTTTGGCAAGCGGCGCTCCTACGTTTCCATGCGCACGGACCCGATCTGCCCGGCGATCATCATATCGTCTTTCGTATAATATTCAATCCGCAGACGCTTCCCGCTGATCACGATCCGGCAGGTCCTGGCCTGGAGCCGGATCTCCTCCTCGTGAAAGCTCACGATGCGGTTATAGTTTTCAATGTAGACATTCTGCCTGCCGGTGACGGTAATGACCGGTTCCCCCAGGGCCACATCCCGGGGGATATGGAGGGCAGACGCCGCCTGCCCCCTGATATTCTCAAACATCCCAGGCCTCCGTCCCTGCCGTTTCTAAAAATCTATGCGCCGCAGACAGAAAAAAGTCCTCAATCAAACGACTGAGGACTTACATCCGATCAATTATACTTCCTTTTTCTCGCAGCTTCAGACTTTTTCTTACGTCTTACGCTGGGCTTCTCGTAATGTTCTCTCTTGCGGATCTCCTGCTGAATACCAGCTTTCGCGCAGTTTCTTTTAAATCTGCGCAAAGCGCTGTCCAGAGATTCATTGTCTTTCACGATTACGTTTGACATAGCTCACACCTTACCTCCCTCCAGTTGTGTATTTGTGCATCATACAACTGTTTGGGTACTACCTAGCACTGTCCTAATTATACCATAAAAATGGGTTTCGTCAACTGGTTTTTTTCACAGTTTTTTAATTTTTTTTAATTTTCACCCATTTAACTGCGCCCTTAATACCTCCGCCGCTTTCTCAAGCGCCGCGTCGATGCCGGACGGGTCCTTGCCGCCCGCCTGGGCCATGGCCGGGCGTCCGCCGCCGCCGCCGCCCACCAGCGAAGCGATCGCGCGGATCAGATTGCCGGCGTGAGCGCCCTGTTTCTGGGCCCCGTCGGTCGCCGTCGCCATCAGGTTCACCTTGCCGTTCTGGGCCGACGCGATGACGATCACGCCCTCTCCCAGCCGGTCCCGCAGCTGGTCGCCCAGGCCGCGCAGGCCGTTCATATCCACGTCGGCAACGCGGGTGATCAGAACTCTCATCCCGGCGATCTCCCGTAC
>CANQYH010000071.1 GCA_947628025.1 uncultured Lachnospiraceae bacterium
TCACCAAGGAGTACCCCCTGTACTTCCCCCACCCCGGTTGGAGCGAACAGGACCCCGCCTGCTGGTGGAACGCCTGATAAAACAAACAGGCTGCTGCCAAACGCCGGATCCAGTCCATTCCTGCGCATCGATCTGCAGACGGTCCCCGGTTCGGCTTTCTGCTTTTCCGGGAAACATTATCTATAGAACCGCGCAGGCGGATCGGGATCAAACCGGTCTGCAGCAGCCTGTTTATGCTCTGCGCTTTTATTAACAAAAGCCCGATACGGAAGCGGGAATAATCCATGGCCCGCGGTAACCAGGATAGACCGCAGCCGCGCCGTCAATCAGCGCTTTCTTTCCATCCTCAGATAATGATGCAGATCATTCCGCCGTTCGAATCGTTGATGATCTTCTGCAGCGTATCCTGCAGCTTCATCTGGCAGTCCTCGGTCAGCTGCGAGACTTTCGCCTGGATGCCGTCCTCCACGATCTGCTCAATGGACTTGCCGAAAATATTGGTGTTCCAGACGCCGTCCTCGCTCTGCGCCGCGTTCTGTTTGATATAGGCGATCAGATCTTCCGCCTGCTGTTCGCTGCCGACGATCGGCGCGATCTCCGTCTCGATATGGGCCTTGATCATGTTGATGGACGGGGCCTCTGCCCGCATTTTCACACCGTACTTGTTGCCGTGCTTGATCACCTGGGGCTCATCCAGCACGATCTCCGACCGCTCCGGCGTCACGACCCCGTAGCCCCGCAGCCGGACCTGGCTGACGGCGTTTTGGACCTTGTCGTACTCTTTCTTCATCCGCGCCAGCTCGCCTAGGGTCTGCATCAGCTGGTACTCGCCGGAAACCGGCATCCCCAGATAATCGCTGAGGATCTGGTAATAATAGCTGTCGTCCACATCCACCGCCACGTCCACGGTGCCGTCGGACAGATCCATCTTATCTGCTTTCATCCCTTTTACCGCGTCGGCCGCCGCACCGAGCAGCGCCGCCGCCACGTCTTTCATCTGCGTGATCTTGCCCAGCAATTCTTTCACCGCCTGGATCACTCCCGCTTTCAGCCAGTGGTCCGCCGGCAGGATCTCCATCCATTTGGGTATGTAAAAATTGATCTGCGTGACCGGAAATTCGTTCAGCACCGTCTGAAGGATCCGGAAAATATCTTCTTTCCGCAGCTGCTCGCAGTTGACCGGCAGCACGGAAACCCCGTATTTTCCCTCCAGCTCTTTCGCCAGCTTTTCCGTTTCCTCGGAATAGGGCTTCATGGAATTTAAGAGGATCAGAAACGGCTTCCCCAGGTTCTTTAATTCCTGGACGGTCCGTTCCTCCGCCGGTACGTAGGCCGGACGTTTCAGGTCGCCGATGCTGCCGTCCGTCGTCACCACCAAACCGATAGTGGAATGGTCCGTGATCACTTTCCGGGTCCCGATCTCCGCCGCTTTCGTAAACGGGATCTGGTAATCGAACCAGGGCGTCCGCACCAGCCGCTCGCTGTCATTCTCCACATGCCCCGCCGCGCCGTCCACCATGAAACCCACGCAGTCGATCAGCCGTACCTTGGCCTCGATTCCCTCGTCCAGGCGGATCGGCGCTGCCTCCTTGGGAATGAATTTGGGTTCCGTCGTCATGATCGTCTTCCCCGCCGCGCTCTGGGGCAGTTCGTCCCTGGCCTGGGTCCGGCGGTGCTCGTCTTCCATCCCCGGAAGCACCATGACTTCCATAAAACGCTTGATAAACGTCGATTTCCCGGTCCGCACCGGGCCTACGACGCCCAGATAGATCTCCCCGCCCGTCCTGGCCTGGATATCTTTGTATACCGAGTACATTTCCATAAATAAACCCCCTTGCCGTGCGCTTCTTAATACTGTTTCGTACCGGTACAGTATATGCGCCCGTCAGGGGGGAGTATGCCGGAATTTACAGCTGCGGTGTGTCCGCGGCCGCCGCTTTCGTTCCGCCAAGGCCCGAAAACCACGGAAACGTCAGCGGCCACCCGGCTCCCGCGAAAAGGACCAGCAGAAAATAGCGGACCAGGCTGGCGGGATATTCCGGCAGGAACAAAAGGAACAGCGGTTTTAAAAGGGCCCGCAGAAGCAAAAGAAGCCCAAGCCCCAGGACCAGCTTCAGGATCTGCGCCCACCAGACCGCCTCCACGCGGAAGCGGATGTATTTATCATCCAGCGCTTTCGCCGCGATCAGCCCCAAAAGACAGCCCAGAAGCGTGTACGCGTTTTTCGTCCCGGCGCGGAGATTTTCCGCATCGATATCCACAGGGAAACGGTAAAAGTTCACATATCCCCAATAGAGCAGGGATAAAACCAGCGACACCGCCAAAAGGCCCCAAACAATCTGCGGCCGTTCTTCGCTTCGCATCACCAGGGGATACAGTCCCAGCGCCAGCGCGAGGGCCAGCACGAACGCCACGCCCACATCCAGCGGCGTATGGCAGCCCAGGTACATCCGGGAAAACGGGACCAGCAAAAGCAGCGACGCCGCCAGCGCCCGCACCCATGTTCGCTTTTCCGTCATCCAGACGCAGGCCATGGTCCCGACGATATTCTGGGTATGGCCGGATGGGAACGAATACCCCGCGGCGGCGGCCCGCGCATTTTCCACGATCGTAAAATCCGGGTCCAGCACCCAGGGCCTCGGGATACGGAACCACAGCTTCAGGAACTGGTTGCAGACGGTCCCGATAAAGCCCGTAAACAGGATATAATAACCGTTCCGTTTGCTGACGCACCAGTAAACGGCGATGGCCACGGCCATAAAAAAGATCTCGTCGCCGCAGTAGGTGACCGCGGAAAAAAACGCCGTCGCGGCGGGATGGCGGAGGCCCTCCAGAGTTCGCAGAAATTCCATCCTTTTCTCCTCTCAGATCGCCGAAAGATGCCGGACGCCGGTAAAATGCACTCTCATTCGCTCAGATACGCTTTCTTCACCTGCTCATTGTCCATCATCTCGCGAGCGTTTCCGCTGAGCACGATCCTGCCCGTTTCCAGCACGTAGGCCTGATCCGCGATCCCCAGGGCTTTCTTCGCGTTCTGCTCCACCAAAAGCACCGTAGCGCCGCCCTCATGGATCTTTTTGATGATATCGAAGATCTCGTTGACGTAGATCGGCGAAAGTCCCATCGACGGCTCGTCCATCAGGATCAGCTTCGGATGGGACATCAGGGCCCGGCCCATGGCCAGCATCTGCTGCTCGCCGCCGCTCAAGGTACCGGCCGCCTGGTTTTTGCGCTCCTCCAGGCGCGGGAACCGCTTGTAGACCGTTTCCAGCGTCTCCTCCAGCTCCGCCTTGTCTTTCCTCGTATACGCGCCCAGCTTCAGATTCTGCAGAACCGTCAGCTCCGAGAACACCCGCCGCCCCTCCGGCACATGGGCGATCCCCATGGACACCAGTTTGTGGGCCGGGACATGCGTGATATCGTTTCCCTCGTAGAGGATCCTGCCGGACTTGGCCGGGATCAGGCCCGTGATCGTCTGCAGCGTCGTGGTCTTTCCGGCCCCGTTGGCTCCGATCAGGGCAATGATCTCTCCCTGGTTCACCTCGAACGAAATGCCCTTGATCGCCTGGATCACGCCGTAACTGACTTCCAGATCCCGTACTTCCAGTATCGCCATGTTCTCCCCTCCTACTCTCCCAGATACGCCGTGATGACGCGGCGGTCATTGAGCACTTCCGAGGTCTCTCCCTCCGTCAGCACCTGGCCGAAATTCAGCACCGTCAGCCGTTCGCAGATCCCGGACACCAGCTTCATATCATGCTCGATCAAAAGGATCGTCATGTGGAAATGCTCCCGCACGAAGCGGATCGTCTCCATCAGCTCCGCCGTCTCGTTGGGGTTCATACCGGCCGTCGGCTCATCCAGCAGCAACAGTTTCGGGTCCGTCGCCATCGCCCTGGCGATCTCCAGCTTCCGCTGCTTGCCGTAGGGCAGATTGGACGCCTTGTAATTACATTCCTGGTCGAGATCGAACACCTTTAACAGCTCCATGGCCCGTTCGTCCATCGCTTTCTCCGCTTTGAAATAGGCCGGCAGGCGGAAGATCCCCTCGGCGGTGGAATACCGGCAGTGGTTGTGGAGCCCGGCCTTTACGTTGTCCAGCACGCTCAGCTCCTTAAACAGGCGGATATTCTGGAACGTCCTGGCAATGCCCGCCTGGTTGATCTCTATGGTGCGCCGCCCGGTGATATTGTCCCCGTCCAAAAGGATCCTGCCCGTATCCGGCCGGTAAACGCCGGTCAGCAGGTTGAACACCGTGGTCTTGCCCGCGCCGTTGGGGCCGATGAGCCCGTAAAGCTGCTCTTTTTCGATCTGTATATGGAAGCCGTCCACGGCTTTCAGGCCGCCGAACGCAATGCTTAAATTTTTGACTTCCAGCGCCAAAGCCGCGCCGCCCGTCCCGTTCTTTGCCGGACGTCCCGCCTGTTCCATCGTTTTCTGCTTTTCCGCCATCTTACGCCGCCTCCTTCTTCCCCTGGCCCCTGCGGCGCAGCTTCTCCATCCATACGCTGCGCATCTCGATGGCCCTGGGACTGGAATTAAAAATGGTCATCACGATCAGCACTACCGCGTAGATCAGCATACGGTAATCGTTCAGGCCGCGCAAAAGCTCCGGAAGCGCCGTCAAAAGCACGGCGGCAATAATGGAGCCGCGCATATTGCCCAGGCCGCCCAGCACCACAAAGACCAGGATCAGGATCGATTTGTTGTAGCCGAAGTTATTGGAAGTCGCCTGCAGGGTGGAGAGGCTGTGGGCATAGAGGACGCCCGCCGCCCCCGCCAGCGCCGCGGAGATGGAAAACGCCGTCAGCTTGTAACGGGTGACCGGGATGCCGATGGATTCCGCCGCGATGCGGTTGTCGCGGATCGCCATGATCGCCCGCCCCGTCCGCGAATCCATCAGGTTCAGCACGATGAACAGGGTCAGAAGCAGCAGCAGGATCCCGATCGTAAAGGTCGCCGCCCGCGGCGTCCCTGTGATGCCCTGGGCCCCCTTGATGATGACCTCGCCCGTCTCGTCCATTCCGAGAGACAGCGTATCTTTTATCGAAAAATGGAAGCCGGAGGAATCGCGGCCCACGTACAGGACATTCAGCAGATTTTTAATGATCTCTCCAAACGCCAGCGTGACGATCGCCAGATAGTCGCCTTTCAGACGCAGGACCGGGATGCCGATCAGGAAACCGAAGAACCCGGCCACCGCCGCCCCCAGGATCAGCGCCAGGAAGAAGCGCAGCCCCACGCTGGGGATCGCAGCGTCCATACATTTGGTAAAGAACGCGCCGGAAAAGGCCCCCAGGCACATAAAGCCCGCGTGGCCCAGGCTCAGCTCGCCCAGGACGCCCACGGTCAGGTTCAGGGAGACCGCCAGGATCGCATACATACACAGAGGCACCAAAAGCCCCTTAAAAAGACTGCTCAGGTTCCCGGTCCGGTCCATCAGCTGCACCACGGCCCAGAACAAGATGACTATGCCGTAGGTAACGGCATTCTGCCTGCGAATCTTTTTCTTCGTCATGGGAACCACCTACACTTTCTCGGGGATCTGCCGTCCCAGGATCCCCGTAGGCCGCACCAGCAGCACCAGGATCAGCACCGCGAACACGATCGCGTCCGAAAGCTGGGAAGAGATATAGGCCTTAGACAGATTCTCGATGACTCCCAGCACGATGCCGCCGATCAGCGCCCCCGGAATCGAGCCGATCCCGCCGAAGACCGCCGCCGTGAACGCCTTGATGCCGGGCATGGAGCCGGTATAGGGCGTCAGGGACGGATAGGCCGAACAGAGCAGCGCGCCGGCGACCGCCGCCAGGGCCGAGCCGATGGCAAAGGTAACGGCGATGGTCTTGTTGACGTCGATGCCCATCAGCGAGGCCGCGCCCCGGTCCTCGGACACCGCCAGCATGGCCTGCCCGATCTTCGTCTTATTGATGAACGCGGTCAGCGCCACCATGATGACCAGACAGGTCACGATCGTCACGATCGTAATGGAAGAAATCGTCAGCTTCCCGTCCGCCAGAACCAGATTCGGCAGCGTCACCACCGATGTAAACTGCCGGGAATTGGAACCGAAGATCAGCAGGGCCACGTTTTGCAGCAGATAGCTGACGCCGATGGCCGTGATCAGAACCGCCAGCGAGGACGCGCCGCGCAGGGGCCGGTAAGCCACCCGCTCGATCGCCACGCCCAGAACCGTGCAGACCACTATGCCTGCCAGGATCCCCAGAAGCGGCGGCAGCCCCATCGTGCTGACCACGGTAAAGATCGCGAAGCCGCCGACCATGATCACGTCGCCGTGGGCGAAATTCAGCATCCTGGCGATCCCGTAGACCATCGTATAGCCCAGGGCGATGATCGCGTAGACCGCGCCCAGGCTCACGCCGCTGATAAAATAGGACAGAAAACTCATGTACCTCCCACCTCTCTGTTTCATTCTTTCGCAATTCAAACGAATTTCCGCAAAACTTAAATATTTTTAAACAATATTTAGTCGGATTATATCATAAGCGCACAACCCGCGCAAGGAGTTTTCCTTAAGAAAAACGGGGGCCGCCTCTTTCAGACGACCCCTCGTCGGATCTTTTACAGATAACTTACTGCATCACATATTCGCCATTGACGATCTTGGCGGCTTTCGGAGACTTGTTCGGCTCGCCGGCCGCGTTCCAGGTCATGCCCTCGCCGGTCAGACCATCCATCTTGATCTGCGTCATCGCCGCTTTCATCGCGTCGCAGATCGCGGACACCTCCATATCCGGAGTAACGCCGGACTGCTCCATCGCGTATTTGATCGCATAGACCGCGTCATAGGCGTCGGCCGCGAACTGGTTCGGCGTATCCTTGTAAGCGGCGACATAGCTGTTGGTAAAGTCCTGGCTGCCTTCCTCAGTCGCCACGAACGGGGTCAGCAACATGACGCCCTCGGCCAGAGACACGTCAAAGTTCTCCACGGACAGGATGCCGTCCATGCCGTCCACGCCGAAGAAGATCGGATGATAATCCATCGCGTCCGCCTGGCTCAGAACGATCGCAGCCTCCTGATAGTAGAACGGGCAGAACACCAGCGTCGCGCCGGCATCTTTCGCCTTGGTCAGCTGCACGGAAAAGTCTTTCGCGGTATCGGCGGTAAACGCCTCGTCGGCCACGATATTCAGGCCCTGGTTGGAAGCCTCTTTCAGGAACGCCTCGCGGATACCGGTGGAATACTCGATCGAGCTATCGTAAATGATCGCCACGTCCGTCGCCAGGTCATGCTCGCCGATGTACTGGGCCGCCACGGCGCCCTGGTCCGGATCGGAGAAGCAGACGCGGAACACATTGTCCGGCCGCACGCACTCGACGGCGGAACCGGACGGCGTGATCTGGAACATATGGTCGATCTCCGTCTCCGCGGCGACCGCGATGCAGGGCCCGGAAGTCACGGAGCCGATGATCATCTGCGCGCCCCAATCTTTCAGAGTGTTATAAGCGTTGACCGACTTCTGCGCGTCGTGCTCGTCGTCCTGGGCGTTCACCTCCAGCATAATGCCGTCGCCTACGCCGCCGGCCGCGTTGATCTCATTGACCGCCAACTCTACCGCGTTGCGCACGCCCAGACCGTAAGCGGCCGCGCCGCCTGTGTACGGTCCGATCACGCCGATCTTCATCGTGCCGCCGGACGACGCCGCAGCCGTACCCGCCGCGGTCGTAGAATCCGCATTTCCCGACCCGCCGCACGCGCTCAGAGACGCCGCCAGAGCGAGGGCCAGTCCGATACTTACTGCCTTTTTCATAATTGTTTCCTCCTCGTAAAAAAAAGACATGATTTTTGAAACATTCAAATTATAATCCCGTCTTTTTCAAAAGTCAACGCTTTTCTCACATAAAGCAATAAAGTCATAAAGCGAAGCTTTTTCCGAAAGAGGCTTTGTCCCCGGGCGTCAGCGGATATCGTATACGCTCTTCACCGTCAGTCCCACGGGTTCGCCCGAGAGGATCTTCACTCTCCGCGTCTCCCCGTTCAGATCGAAATAATTGTCGTCCAGGCGCAGATCGTCGGCCTCGTTCAGGATCCGGACGCCTTTCGCGTAGCAGTCCGAAGAGACGGCCAGCTCGCCGTCCTCTACCTCCACCCGGATCTCCGGTTTGCGGAAGCGGAAATATTTGGGGAAGCAGAAAAGCACCGTGCCCCGGGAGCAGACCTCCCCGTCCGCCTCCATCCGGTAGCTGACATAGTTCTCAAACACATCGGCCTCCGGCAGCTCCTCCTTGTCCAGCCAGACGGCGGAAA
Organism: uncultured Lachnospiraceae bacterium; assembly: GCA_947628025.1. Classification (GTDB taxonomy): domain Bacteria; phylum Bacillota; class Clostridia; order Lachnospirales; family Lachnospiraceae; genus UBA3402. The sequence continues at coordinate 8,270 of CANQYH010000071.1, forward strand.
GCGGCGGCAGCGTCATTTCGCGGCTCTCCGAGCGCAGGATCTTTGCGGAAGCGTCGCGCAGCTCCCAGAACACCGTCACTTTCTTCTCCGAGAGCGTCTCATTAGCGGCGCAGAGCTTGATGGATTTCTCATAATCAAAGGGCTGCACGTTCAGGTTCGGGGCCGCGGTGTGCATCCCCTCTTCCTGGCAGGAAAGCATCAGCGGGGCGAAAAAGCGTTTTGCGTAATACATGACCGCTTTCCACCGGCCGAAATAATCGACCATCGCCCAGCTGGCTACCGGCCAGCAGTCGTTGAACTGCCAGATCACGCCGCCCATGCAGCGGCCCCGGTTCCTGCGGAAATGCTCGACGCCGTAGCGCATGGCCTCCGCCTGCATCAGCTGGGAGGCGTAGATCACCATATCGAAGTCCGTCGGGTAGAGGAACGTCTGCTCCATATAGCGCATGACCGTGCCGTTGCCGAACGCGCACCGCTGGTGCTTCTCCATCACATAGGAGAAGAGGTTGCGGTCCTCCGGCTCCGTAAAGGTCTCCACGGTTTTCAGGGCAGGCAGGGACTCAAAGCCGAACTCCGACATATAGCGCGGGAACAGCCTCCGGTACGCCGCGAACGGCAGCCCGCCGTGCCAGACTTTCCAGTAATGGACGTCGCCCCGATTCTCGTCGTTGGGGTCGTCGAAGCCGCCGCCGCAGGAGGGGCTGGCCGGCCAGTAAAACGACTGCGGGTCGTAGGTCTTGAGCACTTTCGGGATGATGTACTCGTACATCTTGACATAATCGCTGAACAGAAGCGGATTCTTGCACCAGACCTGCCTCTCGTCCCGCAAAAACAGCTCCATCTCGTTGTTGCCGCACCAAAGACCCAGGGAGGCGTGATGGCGGATCCGCTTCACATTGTCGATAAATTCCTCGGTGATATTCTTCTCAAACGCCTCGGTCAGCTCGTAGACGCAGCAGGCAAACATGAAATCCTGCCACACGACCAGCCCCAGCTCGTCGCAGAGATCAAAGAAGAAATCGTCCGGATAATAACCGCCGCCCCAGACGCGGACCACGTTGAAATGGGCGTCCCGGGCCGACTCCAGGAATTTCCGGGTCCGGGCCTGATCCACCCGCGCCACCAGGCTGTCCATCGGGATATAATCGGCGCCCATCGCGAAGAACGCCTGCCCGTTGACCTCATGGGCGAATGATTCGCCGTACGCGTCTTTCTTCCGCTGCATAGTCATGGTCCGCAGGCCGATCCGCCGCTCCCAGACGTCGATCACGCCGCCCGCATCGTCCAGCAGCTCCACCCGCACCGTATAGAGGGGCTGGGATCCGAGACCGTTGGGCCACCAGAGCCGCGCATGCTCCACCACGATCTGCGACGGGCTGCCGTCGTAAACGCGGGCGTTCCCGTCGGGATCGGTCAATGTGACGCGGTACGAGGGAGCCTTAAGCGACTCGCCCAGGTCGTTCGCCGTCCCGCAGACATTGCACAGGGCAGAAACTGGCGTCGCCTTGACTGTAAGATCCAGCGTAACGCGGACCGGAGTCTGCCCTGGATCCGATGTGGCTGCTTTCTCCGGCACGTTCTCCGCAGCGTCTCCGGATCGCGTTTTACCAGGCTGCTCCGTCTCATGCTTCTGCGCGATATAGACGCTGTCCAGCCGCGCCTGCTTTACGCCGATCAGCGACACCGGCCGGAAGATCCCGGCGTCTGGCAGCCGGGGCGCCCAGTCCCAGCCGAACATGCAGTGGGCCTTGCGCAGCCGCGGCATCCCTTTCATCCCGTTGGCGTCGCCCTCGATCGGGTCCTCGGCGTAAGACTTCGCGATAAACTGCGTCGGGGAATGGAGCACGATCCGCAGCTCGTTCTCCCCCTCCTGCAAGCGCTCTTTCACCGAGAATTCCCAGATCCGGTGCATATTGTCCGTATCGGCCAGATACGCGCCGTTTAGGTAGATCGTGGCCAGGGTATCGATGCCGTCGAAACGCAGCAGCACCGCGCCGCACTCCCAAAGCTCCGCCGGAACCTCAAACACCGTCCGGTATTCGTAATCCCTGTCGATGAGCGGCAGGGTCTTCAGCTCGTTGTCCCTGTAAAACGGATCCTCGATCCTGCCGTTTTTCAGGAGATCCAGATACACGCTTCCGGGAACCTGGGCGCTCATGTACGCCTCCGCCCCGCACTCCCGCATCTGCCATCCCTGATCGATCCGTAACTGAACCATCGTTTTCGTTTCTCCTCGTATTATAAAGTAGTAGTGTTTATAGACCCTCTCCAAGGTCTGTGTGTGATACCTACGCTCTCACTCTCCGACCGCGATCGTCAGGCAGCAGACCTCCTGTCCCGTCAGCGCCGCCGACCGCGCGTCCGGTCCGTGCCCGCCGACGTAAACCAGCGCGTTTCCCTCGCAGATTCCAAATCGTCCCTCTTCGTCATAGAGCCCGAACGCCTCTCTCGGAAGCGCGATCTCCACTTCCCGCTCCTCGCCCGGCTCCAGGCGCACCTTGCGCAGGCCCTTTAACTGCGCGTTGGGCGTATCCTCCCCCGGGATCTTCACATACACCTGGACCGTCTCCGCGCCGGCCGCCGCTCCCACATTCTTCACCAGGGCGCGCACCGTCACAAAGCGGCCGTCTCCGCCGTCTTCGGACGTTTTCTCGATACGGACCTCTTCGTACGCAAACCGCGTATACGACAGTCCGTAGCCAAAGGGATACAATGCCTCGCCTTTCATATAGCGGTAGGTCCGGCCTTTCATGCTGTAATCCGTGAAATCCGGCAGCTTCTCGTCCGCATGGTAAAACGTCACCGGCAGTCTGCCCTCCGGACAGCGCTCACCAAAGAGGATCTTCGCGATGGCTTTGCCGCCGCAGGCGCCCGGGTACCAGCCCTGCAGGATCGCGGGCACATGCTCCTGGGCCCAGTCTACGGCCAGGGCGCTGCCCGACAGAAGCACCAGGACCACTGGCTTGCCGCTCTCACAGGCCGCCTCCAATATCTGCTGCTGGATCCCCGGCAGATTCAGATCCGGCTTGTCCCCGCTGCCGTACTCGTTGTTGGCGTCGCCCTCTTCTCCCTCGATGCTGGCGTCCAGGCCCAGGCAGACCACGACCACGTCGCTGCAGTCGCAGACCCCCCGCACCTCGCTGATCCGGTTGTTCGCTTCCGCCAGTCCGGTGGTGCGGTCCTTATAGAGATGGCAGCCCTCCGAATACATGACCCTGGCCCGGTCGCCGACGTAATCCTGGATCCCCTCCAGGACCGTCCAGTAATGGGACGCGGTCCCCTCATAATTGCCCACCAGGGCCCGACGGTTGTCCGCATTGGGTCCGATGACGCCGATGGTCCCGACGGAAGAAAGATCCAGCGGCAGCAGCCCGTCATTTTTCAAAAGCACCACGCAGCGGGCGGCCGCTTCCTCATTCAGCCGCCGCATCGGCTCGCTGTCCACCACCGTATACGGGATCCGGTCATAGGGATTCTCCTCTTTCCGGTCCAGGACGCCCAGCTTGATCCGGGTGGTAAACAGCCGCTCCACCGCCTCGGTGATCCGCTCTTCCGATACCAGCCCGTCCTCCGCCGCCTGCTTCAGGAAATAATACATCTTGCCGCAGTTCAGATCGCAGCCGTTTTCCATGGCCATGGCAGCCGCCTCCTTGAACGTGGCCGCCAGATGGTGGCCGTCGCGGATGTCCTGGATCGCGCCGCAGTCGCTGACCATATGGCCCTCGAAGCCGAACTCCTCCCGGATGATCTTCTCGATCAGCTCCCCGTTGGCGCAGCAGGGCACGCCGTTTAAGCAGTTGTAGGCGCCCATCACCGCTTCCACATGGCCCTCCTGGATACAGGCCTTAAACGCGGCCAGATAAGTCTCGTAAAGATCCTGTTTGCTGACCACGGCGTTAAAACCGTGGCGGACTCCCTCCGGACCGCTGTGGGCCGCCAGATGCTTGGCGCAGGCCGCGGCTTTCAGGTATTTCTCATCATGGCCCTGGATCCCCCGGATGAAGCGCACGCCCATCCGCGAGGTCAGGTAGGGATCCTCGCCGAAAGTCTCGTGGCCCCGGCCCCAGCGCGGATCGCGGAAAATATTTACGTTGGGCGACCAGAACGTCAGCCCCTTATAGATATCGGTATC
>CANQYH010000072.1 GCA_947628025.1 uncultured Lachnospiraceae bacterium
GTCCAGCAGAAGCTGGGGCTGGTATATCCCGGACGGAAAGTCGGAGGCGAGCCGCTGAACGACGACCCGTCGCTGGAGCGTTCCGCGGACCGCGGCGAGTTCCCCAGGCGGGCGGATGCGCGGGGGACGGCCCCGGCGGGGGCTGGGCAGGCGGAGCGGGAGATTTTCACGCCGCCCGGCGTCGTGCAGAGAACGGTCTGGAAGCTCGGCGGCAGCCAGTGGAGGAAGTTCAGCAATACGGAATCGCCGGGGAAAGAGCCGCTGCCGAATGTGGACGCGGAGAACGGCATTCCGGAGAACGGTTCCTTTTTCGACGATGAAACGGGCATGCTGTTTCCGCCCAATTCGGCGGAATACATGGGACGTCTGATCCGGCGCAGGCACGAGCGGGCGAAGCGGGGGATCTACGCGAACCGGATCGCCGGCATCGCGAAGAGCGAGCCGAAGAAAGCGGTCCCTATGGCGACGCCGGCGGATCCGGAGGGAAGATTCAGCAAGCTGTACCGTTTCCGGGGGCAGTTATTGATATCGGGTTCCGGATTCGGCGAACGCCGGGCGCCCCGGTCGGTCCGGCCCGTGCGCAAGGGGCCTCCGGCTTATGACGATATTCCGGACAGAGCGCCGTTCCCGGAGGGGACGTTTTCGTCGGCGGCCAGGTTCCTGATCCAGGAGGAGGAGGCGCAGCTTCCGCCCGCGCCGGCGGAGCTGACCCGGGAGCAGCAGGCCCGGGTAGCGGCCCTGACCCTGATCCAGGGTTCGGAGGAAAGGCGGGTTCCCACCGGCGGGTCTCTGCCGTACGCGTTTCTGATGGCGGCGGAGCAGCAGGGACCGTCGGCAGCCATTTCCCAGTACCCGTTTGCTCCGAAAGGAGGGACGGCGTATACGCGGAAGCTGGCCACGGGTCAGATGGAATTTACGCCGGAGCAGGCCGGGATGTTCCTGCCGCATGTGCCGGGTTCGCCGGTGCTGAAACATGAGGAAGAGGACGGAGAGTGAAAAACGGCCGGACCGGAAGCGTGACGGCGGATCGGAGGGAACTGCCTGAGAACATGACGGAAGAAGAAAGGTGCTGTCTGCAGTATCACGAATGGATGCGGGAAACGGTCGGGCAGGCGCTGGCCGTGTACCGGCAAAACGGCGCGCAGCCGGAACCCGGCGCGGCAATGCCGGAGTTTTCGCGGGACGTTACGTCTTTGGATGCCTGGAGAGAGTGGAGAACGGCCGCGGAGACGCTGGCGGAGAACGGCTGGATGGAACCGGTGGAATATCTGATCCGGAATTATGGCCTGGACGCGTTCGAGCAGTTCTGCCTGGCGCTTTTGACGGAACAGGAGCTGGACGCCCCCGCGCTGCGGGAACGCCTTGCCGCGTGCGGCTTCGAGCAGCTGACTCCCGCCGCGGCTATCTCGCTGTTTTGTGGGGAACGGATCCTGGTCCGCGAGATGTACGCCTCTTTTCTCAGGGGCGGCCGTCTGAGCGCGTGGATCCTGGATCCGGGCGGCGCGTATGGGGAAGAAGCCTCTTATGGGGAGGAGGACGCCGAAGCGGGGCCATGGTCCCCGGTCCGTCTGGACCGGCGTCTGGTCCGCCTGGTCCTGGGCGGTCTTTGGAGAGATCCGTCCCTGGAGGAATACGGGGGCTGGATCGGTCCGCGGGAATACGGCCCGGAGGAGATGGCGGACGGGTTCGGAGAGAAGCAGTACCGGCAGTGGAGCGGGGCGCTGGGCGGCCGTCTGGGAACGGGGGCCGCGGCCGGCGGAGCTTTGGCGGGGACCGGCGTCTGTATCCTCTGTGGGGCCGGAGGCATAGGGAAACGGACCCAGCTGCGGCGTTTCGCGGACGAGTACGGAGTATTTGTTTTCTGCGTCGACGCCTCTCTGATCGGGCGTCAGGAGGAGGCGGCGGGACGGCGGATCCTGATGCGATTAGTCCGCGAGTGCAGTCTTTGCCAGGCGCTTCTTTGTCTCCGCTGGCACGGCGGGACGGGAGGAGAGCAGGCAGAGGAGGAGGGGGCCGGTATCTGGTCCGAAAGTCTTCTCGTCCGTCTGGCGGAGCGGCTGCCGGGCCTGATCCTCCTGACCGAGCGGGAACGGATGTTTTCGGATAGGTTCCCGGAAGCCGTGCGGATAACGATCCCCATGCCGAACCTGTGCGAGGCGGCCGGGCTTTGGAGAGCGGCCGCGGCAGCGTTCCCCCATGATGAGGCGCTGCGGCCCGAGGAGTTTGCGGGCCGGATGAACATGACGCCCGGCCGGATCCGGTCCGTCTGGCAGGAGGCGGCCCGTCTGGCGGAGGCGGACCGCGCCGCGCGGGAGCGTCCGGGAGAAGAACCGTTTCCTGCGGACCCGGATCTGCGGCGGCCGCGGGAGCTTGTGCGGATCGCGCGGGGCCATCTGGAGGAGGCCTGCCGCAGCCTGGCGCCGGGTTCGCTCGCGGGCAAGGCGGTGCATGTGCCGGTGCGGTTTACGTTTGATGATCTGGTCCTGCCGCCGGATCGTAAAAGGCAGCTGGAGGATGCCTGCCTGCGGGTGAAGAACCGGTACCGGGTCTACGAAGACTGGGGATTTTCGGACAGCGCCTACGGGACGGGGCTTTCCATCGCATTTTCGGGCCCGCCCGGAACGGGCAAGACCATGGCGGCCCAGGTGATGGCCGGGGAGCTGGGGATGGAACTCTATAAAGTGAACCTGGCCGCGGCCGTCAGCAAATACGTGGGAGAGACCGAAAAGAACCTGCAGGAGATCTTTGACGAGGCGGCCCGGATGCAGGCGATCCTGTTTTTCGACGAGGCGGACGTGCTGTTCGCCAGGCGGACGGAGGTCCGGGATTCCCGCGACCGGTACGGCAACATGGAGGCGGCGTTCCTCCTGCAGAAAATGGAAGAATACGCCGGGGTGACGGTTCTGGCTACCAATTACCTGCAAAATATGGACGAGGCGTTCAAGCGCCGTCTGACCCATATCATCGATTTCCCGTTTCCGGACAGGGACAGCCGGCGCAGGATATGGGAGAGGGCGACGCCGGGGAAGCTGCCGCTTTTGGGAGAGGTTGATCTGGATTTTCTGGCGGAGCGGTTCGAACTGAGCGGGAGTCAGATCCGCAGCAGTCTGCTGAATGCGGCGTTTGCGGCGGCGGGCCGGGGAGATGCCGGCGTGGGAATGGAGCACATCCTGCGGGCGGTCCGGAACGAGTTTCAAAAGAGCGGGCGTCAGCTCACCCAGAAAGACCTGGGAGAGTACGGAGCGCTTCTGAAATAGGAAAGGGGCTCCGCGGCGCGGTATCAAAAGAAATACGAAAAAGAAAGGAGGCACCAGTCCCGGCGGCATAGCGCAGGACTGGAAGAAAACATGGCGGAATATTTATCACCAGGAGTCTACGTGGAAGAGATTCCCTCCGGCGGCAAACCGATCGAGGGGGTCGGTACCAGCACGGCCGGATTCATTGGGCTGGCGGAACGCGGCCCGGCCGGCGGCGTGCCGCAGCTGGTAACCAATTTTGCGGATTTTAAGAGGAAGTACGGCGGGTACCTGTCGGAGAACGAATTCGGAACCTACCGTTTCCTGGCCTACGCGGTGGAGCATTTCTTCATCAACGGCGGAGGACGGGCGTTTATCTCCCGCGTGGTTCCGCCGGACGCCAAAAGCGCGTCCGGAAGCGCCCCGGAGACGTCCCCGGTCCTGACGGTGGAGGCGGCCGATCCCGGCCTGTGGGGCAATAGCCTGAACGTGGTGGTCACTCCCTCCAGTAAGGCGAAGACGCAGGTCCTGGAGGTCCTGGAAGGCGCGGGCGCCAAGAAGTACCGCGTGAAGAACGGAGCCGGTTTTAACGCGGGCGACGTGGCCGCGTTTACCGTCAAAGAGAGCGTTTCCTATCATAAAGTGACCGGCAGCCGCGACAATATCCTGGAGCTGGATCCGGAGCTTCCGGGGGACGCGGCGGATACGAGCCTGACGCCGGAAAAGGTGCTGTCTACCTGCGAATTCAATCTGATGCTGAAATACGACGATCAGGTGGAGATGTACGAGAACCTGTCGTTCAACGCGGCCGCGGCTAACTATGTCGAAAAGAAGACGGCGAAGTCTTCCCTGGCGGCCGTCCGCTGCGCGGCGCAGCCGGAGGCAGGGAAAGCGCCGTTTGCGGCCATCGCCGGGGACGGAGAGAAAGCGGTCGTTACGGTGACTCTGGCCGGCGGCTCCAACGGAACGGTCGGTTCTGTGACCGCGGCGGATTTCATCGGTACCGACGGCGGCGCGGGGGCGCGGACCGGCATCCAGGCGTTCCTGGATAACGATACGGTGTCCATCATGGCTGTTCCGGGTGTGACGGACGCCAACGTGCAGCTGTCCCTGACGGCCCACTGCGAGAACCTGGCTAACCGTTTCGCGGTGCTGGACGTGCCGCGGGAGGCGCGGAAAGTGGAGGAAGTGACGGCCCGCCGGGACCTGTTCGATTCCAGCTACGCGGCTCTGTACCATCCGTGGCTGACGGTGTTCGACCCGCTGGACAAAAAGAATATCGCGATCCCGCCCAGCGGTTCGGTTATGGGCATTTATTCCAGGAGCGACAATACCCGCGGCGTCCATAAGGCCCCGGCCAACGAGCCTGTGCGCGCCTGCGTGGGCGTGGACTGTCCGTTCAACAAGGCGGAGCAGGATATTTTAAACCCGAAAGGCGTCAATCTGATCCGTTCGTTCCCGGGGATGGGCATACGGGTATGGGGCGCCAGGACCGTTTCCAGCGATCCGTCCTGGAGATATGTCAACGTGCGCAGGCTGTTCATTTTCCTGGAGGAATCCATCCGGCGCAATACCTCCTGGGTCGTGTTCGAACCCAACGACGAGACGCTGTGGAGCCGCGTGAAGCGGACCCTGGAGGTGTTCCTGACCGGCGTATGGCGCGGAGGTTCCCTGGCAGGCAGCGCGCCGGAAGAAGCGTTTTTCGTCAACATCGGCCGCGATACGATGTCACAGGACGATATTGACAACGGGCGGCTGGTGTGCGTGATCGGCGTGGCCCCGGTGAAGCCGGCGGAGTTTGTGATCTTTAGGATCTCGCAGAAGACGGGCGACGCGCAGTAGCGGCGGTCCGTCTCCGGCGGCGGGAACCTGAGCGTGTAAAATACAGCGAGAGGAGAAGAAGACGATGGCAGATTATCCATTGGGAAGATTCAGATATACGGTAGAGATCGAGGGGCTCCAGGTGGGCGGTTTCTCGGAAGTGACCGGCATCGACGCGTCGGTGGATGTGATCGAATACCGGGAGGGCAATATGGTGCAGACACCCATGAAATTCCCGGGCCTGATCCGGTATGGGAATATCACGCTGAAAAAAGGACTGATGGCAGGCGGAAAGGATCTGTACGACTGGATGATGTCCAGTGTGACCGGTTCTTCCGAGGTGACGAGAAAGACGGTAACGGTCACTCTTTTGGGACCGGACGGGAATCCGAAAGCGTCCTGGCGGGCGATCAACGCGTGGGCGATCAAATATACCGGACCGGATTTCAGCGCGACGGCGTCCGAGGTGGCCGTGGAGACGCTGGAGTTTGCTCATGAGGGCCTGACAAGAGAGAGCTGAGACATCCGCGGCGCGCGGAGGATGGAAAGGAAAAGGACGGCAGGACGTACATCCTGACACAGCAGGAGAGCATTCGCGGCGCGCGGAGGATGAAAAAGACGGCCCGGCGCGGAGCCGGAAAAAGACGAGAGAGTAAGAAGAGGTAACAGAGGATGGCATTTCAGACAGAGTATGATTTTGTATTGCCGAGAGGATATCTGGACCGGGACGGAATCCTGCACCGGGAGGGGACGATGCGGCTGGCGAACGCGGCGGACGAGATCCTGCCGCTGCGGGATCCCCGGGTCCAGCAGAATCCGGGATATCTGACCATCATCTTGCTGGCGCGGGTGGTGACCAGGCTGGGTTCTCTTTCCGGGGTGGATACCCATGTGATCGAGAACCTGTTCACGATGGATCTGGCCTATCTGCAGGATCTGTACCAGAGGATCAATACGATGGAAACGCCGGTCTATAAGACGGTTTGCCCCCACTGCGGGGAAGAGATTGAGGTCCCGGTAAATTTTATGGAAGCCGGTCCATTCTGACCTATCCGGCCGATAAGCTGTATGAGGAGGCGGCGTTCATTGCCTATTATCTGCACTGGAGCCATGATGAGATCATGGCGATGAGCCATATGGACCGGCAGCGGTGGTGCAGAGAGATCTCGAAGATCAACAGCAGGCTGAACGACGAGCCGAAGAATGTGTTCGACGTGTAGGAGAGAACAGGCGGACTGCGGGAAAAGAACAGGCCGCGTCCGGTTCCGGGAGCGGGGCGGAGCGCGGGCAGAGAGGAGACGGCAGGATGAGACAGGCGCATGAGGAATATGTACCGGGGTACCGGTTCGCGGTCCGGCTGGGCGGAAGCTACGGCAGCGTCTGTTTCCTGCGGATCTCCGGCGTCGAGAAACGGATGGATTACGAAGAGATCTACGAGGGCGGCTATAACGACGCCCCTCATCTGGCCGCCGTCCCGCACCGCAGCCATGCTCCCCTGGTTTTTGAAAAGGGAGCCGCGCCGCGGGACAGCTGGGCGGCCCGGTTGAGACCGGGGATGCGCCTGGGCACATGGCTGGAGATCGTGCTTCTGAACGAGAGCGGCCGGGAGACGGGGCGGACGTTCCGGATCCAGGACGGGATCGTGACCCGATGGGAGATCGCCGGATTCGACGCGATGAAGAGCGAGATCCTCATCGAACGTCTGGAGATCATGCATGAGGGCATTCAGTCTTCGGACGGAGGGGGGAGGACGGTGATCGGCTGAGTGGTGGAGATAAGACGAACGGACCCGTTTTTTGCGGAGAAGATACGGCGAAAATATATTTCCGGCGCGTTTGAGGTCGGCCGCCGTTTTTTCAGCTATGAGGATGCGCCCATGGTCTTTTTGCGGGTCGGATGGCCTTATGGGAACGGAGGAGCCGGCGAAAGCGGAGGGGCGGGACGTTTTTCTCTGTCCGGCCGGGAGACGGCGCTGACTCTGGCGCTGACGCTGCGGATCTGCGAATCGTCCCGCCAGCGGCTTTCCGTGGGCCGGGGCCGCCGTGACGGACAGCGGGATATGGGAGAGGGAAACACCGCGGCGGGGGCGGATCGGCGTTACGATCTGCGAAGCATGGAGCAGGAATATATCGCTGCGGAACGAAAGAGTCGCTGTGATCCGGGCAGCTTGGGGGAGAGAATTTTTGACGCGGCGGGAAACCGTTATTACGGTCTGCGAAATATTGGGCAGAAGTCTATGATTATGGCCGCGGCGGGAAATGATTATTATGGCCAGCGGGAGTTTGGGCAGAAGTCTATGGTTATGGCCGCGGCGGGGGACGGCTATTATGGTCTGCGAAACGTTGGACAGGACTATATTGCTGCGGAGAGAACGCGTCGTTATGATTTGCGAAGCTTAGAGGAGAGGATTTTCGGCGCGGCGTGGGTGGATCGAAGTTATGGGCTGCGGAGCCCTGAACAGGAAAATATCGCTGCGGAGAAAACGCGTCGTTATGATTTGCGAAGCTTAGAGGAGAGGATTTTCGGTGCGAGGGGGAAGCGCTATTATGGTCTGCGAAACGTTGGACAGGACTATATTGCTGCGGAGAGAACGCGCCGCTATGATTCGCGGAGCTTAGGGGAGAGGATTTTCGGCGCGGCGTGGAAACGCTATTATGGTCTGCGAAATTCTGGACAGAAGTCTATGGCGATGGCCGCGGCGGGAAACGATCGATATGATTTGAGAAATTTTGAGCAGGGTTCTGATGCAGCGCCAGGGGACCGCCTATATGCTGGGCGAGATTCGGAACGGGACAAAACCGCCGTGAGGCAGAGGGACCGCTATGGTCTGAGAGATATTGGACAGGAAAATATCGCCGCGTGGGTGGATCGGCGTTATGATTTGCGGGGTCCTGAACAGGACGATACCGCTGCGGAGAGAACGCGCCGCTATGATCTGCGGGGCTTAGAGAAGAGGATTTTTGGCACAGCCTGGGTGGATCGGCGTTATGGGCTGCGGAGTATTGAGCTGGGGTATATCGCTGCGGAGAGAACGCGCCGCAATGATTTGCGTAGTTTAGGGGAGAGGATTTTTGACGCGGCGTGGAAGCGTTATGACGGTTTGCAACGTTTTGAGCAGAAGATTATGGCGATGGCCGCGGTGGGAAACGACCGATATGATTTGAGAAATATTGGGCAGGGCCCCGACGCAGCGGCAGGAGACCGCCGATATAATGGGAGAGATTCGGAACAGGACAAAATCGCCGTGAGGCAGAGGGACCGCTATGGTCTGAGAGACATTGGACAGGAAAATACCGCCGCGTGGGTGGATCGGCGTTATAATTTGCGGACTCCTGAACAGGACGATATCGCTGCGGAATTGGATCGGCGTTATGGACTGCGGAGTCCAGAACAGGAGTATACCGCTGCGGATAGAAAGAGTCGCTATGATCCGCGGAGCTTAAAAGAGCGGATGATCACCGAGGCAGGAAACCGTCATTACGGTTTGCGAAATTCCGGGCAGAAATCTATGACCGCGGCGGGAAACGATCAATATGATTTGAGAAATATTGAGCTGGGTCCCGGCGCTGCGGCATGGGACCTCCGGCATGGCGGGAGAGGTTTGGAACAGGAAAAAACGGCCGCGGAGCAGAGAAACCGCTATGATCTGGGCGAGATTGCGGGGAAAAGCAGCGCGGCAGGGCGGGATCGCCGTTATGGTCTGCCGGGCATGGAGAGGGACGATATTGCTGCGGGGCTGGATCGGCATTATGGGCTGCGGAATCCTGAACAGGCCAATATCGCTGCGGCAAACGACCATCGTTATGGATTGTGGAGTTTTGGGCAGAGGATGATCGTCACGGCGGGAAACCGCTATTATGGCCTGCCGGATATTGGACAGGACGATATCGTTGTGACGGGAAGCCGCTATGATCTGCGCAGCTCAGGGCAGAGGATGATCGCCGCGGCATGGAACCGCTATTATAGCTCGCGAGATCCTAAGCAGAATGTTATGGCCGCGGCGTGGAACCGCTACTACAGCCTGCGAGATTCTGAGCAGAAAGCTATGGCCGCGGCATGGAACCGCTATTATAGCCTGCGAAATCCTAAACAGAATGTTATAGCCGCGGCATGGAACCGCTACTACGGCCTGCGAGATTCTGAGCAGAAAGTTATGACCGCGGCGGGGAACCGCTATTACGGCCCGCGAGATCCTAAGCAGAATGTTATGGCCGCGGCATGGAACCGCTACTACGGCCTGCGAGATTCTGAGCAGAAAGCTATGGCTGCGGCGGGGAACCGCTATTACAGCCTGCGAAATAGGATGCCTGAGTTTATCGCCATGCAGCAAAAACGCTTTGATCCGCGGGGGTCTGGACAAAGAAATATCGCCGGGCCGGGAGACGCCGGGCTGCGGGAGAGTGTTTTAGCGCGCAGAACAGGAACAGAACGGATCGGCTCCGGCACCGGGAACGGATTGGCTACTTATGAAAAGCGGCGTCCGGCCGTACCGGTGGGGAGCCAATGGAACGCCCCGCAGGCCGCAGTCCGGGAAACGGTCTGGCCAGGCCTGAAAAGAATCGCTTTTCCGAAACAAAAGCAGGACGGTCGTTATGATCTTCGGGAAGTTTGGGAAGAGGAGCGCCTGGAATCGGCGGCAGGATCTTCAAACGGGGATAGCGCATATCCGGATATAGGAACAGTGCATTTGGATATAAGAACAGCGTATCCGGGCACGGAGACGGCACATTCGGCCAGAACTCCGGCGCGTCCGAAGACAGAATCGGCGCGTACGGCTATGCTTTCGGTATATCCGAAGACAGACCTGACGTCTCCGGCCATGCTTCCGATCTATCCGGGCACAGAACCGGAGCATCCGTTCATGTCTCTGGCATATCCGAAGACAACCCCGGCGCATCCTGCCCTGCTCCCGGCGCGTTCGCCCGGGGAAAGCCGGGGATTCCCGCCTGGTCCGCACGAGCCGCGGATATTCGCAGGGCCGCGCCCGCGCGAAATAGAGCGGCCCGGCAGTGACATTATTACAAGGCCGTTTGATCCGGCGGAAAAAAGCGGCGGGAATCCGTTCACGCCTGCCCAAAGGAGCCTTGTGCCGCCGTGGCGTCAGGAAGATATTTTATTGGGAGTCGGCCGGCAGGCAGAGAACCGGTCCCCGGTCGGTCCATGGAACCTCTGGAGCCGGTACCGAACCGGCGCGGGCGCAGATTTCCGCTGGCCCGGGTCGCGGTTTTCGGGGACGGAGCGCACGGAGCTGTCGGCGGGAGCGGAAGCATTTTCCCTGAACCTGCGGAGGCAGGAGCGGCCTGCCGGGGCTGTGGAAAAGCCCTGGGGAGAAACCCGGCAGGAGTACCGGCAGGAACGTTCCCGGAAAGATCAGGAATGGGAAGAGACGAAAAAGCGGATCGAGACGATCAGCAGGAAGATAGAGCTGCAGGAAAAGCTGGTGCAGGAGCTTAAAAGGGAAACGGAGAAGCAGGGCCTTGCGAAAAGGGCGGATATAGGAGATCTGGTCCGCCAGGTCATGAAACAGATGGAATCGGAGCTGCGGCTGGAAAAGATGCGCCGGGGCCTGCTGTAGGGCCGTGTGCGGCCGGGCGGGAAAGAACCGGCGTATCAGCCGCGCGGGCCGGCGCCGGAAAATATTGACGCGTGGGAAAGGAGGCGGAGAGAATGGGCATAAAGAAAGCGGAGCTGTCCATAGAGGGCGGGGAAACCTTGCAGGTCATGTTCAATCCCGCCGCCTATAATCTCTCGTTTTCGGCGGTTTACAGCGAAAAGAGGGTGGCCGGGCTGGACGGCCCGATCGGACAGTATATAGCGGGAGACAGCGAGACGCTGGAAATGACGCTGTATTTTGATACGTATAAGCCGCCGACGGTTGCGGATCCCAGAGAGGGCGGGACCGATGTGACCAGGATCACGAAGAAGCTGGCGGAGCTGGTCCGGATCAAGGGATCGCTCCACCGTCCGCCCAAGGTGACGTTCCGGTGGGGCGGCATCCATTTTTCCGGAGTGGTCACGCATGTCAGGCAAAGCTATACGATGTTTTTGCCGGATGGGATGCCGGTGCGGGCGCGGGTGGATCTGACGTTTCACTCCGTTCTGGACGTGAAGCAGAGCCGGCGTCAGTCGCCGTTCGAATCGCCGGACCGGACGAAGCTCCGGACCGTACACGAGGGCGATCAGCTCTGGAACTATGCCTGGGAGGAATACGGGGACAAGGAGCAGTGGAGGCGGATCGCGAAAGAAAACGGGATCATGAATCCGCTGGACATCATGCCGGGGCAGAAGATCCGGATTCCGGCGCTGCCGGACGGACTCCTGCGGGAGAGCGCCGGGGACGGGGCAGGATAAGCTGCGGCGGAACATTTAGCCGGCAAACGATCAAAAAGCGGCAGAGGGGAGGCAATGGCGGACGATGGGCAGCCTGATGAACGAACGCAGTCAGATGGATTCCCTCTATGCGCGGTACCAGGGGTTTCTGGCCCCGGCCGCCAGGATCCGCGTCGGCGAATCCGGCCGGGACGTAACCGCGGGCGGCGCCGGCATTGACAGTCTTACGGTTTCTCTGAGCGTGGACGTTCCGGCCAGCGCCGTATTTTCCCTGGTAAATATTTACGATGCGGAGCGGCGTTCCTTTACCGGTTCCGTGATGGACCAGCTGTATCTGGGAAATACCGTGCGGGTCGAGCTGGGGTACGGTTCCAGCCTGGAGCGGGTGTTCACCGGCTTTATTTATTCGGTGAATACGGAGTTCGGCGAAGTAGCCTCGGTTACGGTTACGGCTTTGGACGTGCGCCGCGTGATGGATTCGGCGGTGCGCAGAGGCGTGGTGTGGAGGTATACCACGTATTCCGATATATTTAAGCAGGTGATGGAGCCGTACAGAAAGCTGTATTCGCGGATCGTGGCGGACAGCACGCCGGTGCGGGCCGTGGACCTGATGATGCAGAATGAAAGCGATCTGGCGTTTGCCCGCCGCCTCGCCATGGAAGGGAACCGGGAATTTTTTGTACATGACGACGTGGTGTATTTCCGGAGGAAAGCCAGGCGTTCGCCGGCGGTGACGCTGACCTGGGGAAAGGACCTGATCTCGTTCAGCCGGGAATCCATTTACGCGGACGAAACGGTGGCCGTTCTGGGGCTTCAGAAAGACAGCCGCGAGGCGGTCACGGCTCAGGCGATGGTGAAGACGGACGCTTCTGTCCGGCAGGTGGCTGTGGGCGGCCTGATCCGCTCCGTGGCATCCCCCGCTTCGGATACCAGGGAAAAGGCGGCGGAAAAAGCGGCCTGCCTGGCCGAGGAGCTGCGGCGGAAAAAGCAGTCCGGCCAGGGAGTCTGC
>CANQYH010000073.1 GCA_947628025.1 uncultured Lachnospiraceae bacterium
GGTACAGGGAGATCATCGGAAACAGGCTGACCATACTGAGCAGAAGACCGGTCATACTTTCCGGCTCCATCCCCAGGCGCCGTCCCAGACAGGTAAACGGTTTTTTTAAACGCCTCTGTAAGAACTCCGCGGCGGGCAGGCTCCCTAAAAGCACGATGCCGATCGAAACGACCACCGCCATCGCGTCTTCCAGCGGCGCCATACCGGGCACCGGATTCCAGCCGCACATAGACTCCACCGCCGCCAGCACAAGGCCCGCCGTGATCAGTACGCGCAGTCCCTCCGCAAACGCGCAGAAGCCGCGGACCATTTTCTCCGGAATTTTCCACAGACCGGCAAGCAGCAGAAGCGCCAGCAAAAGCACGGGAATATTCTGATGGAGGCAGACAACTGGCGAAAGTCCGGCCAGAATTCCTCCCGCGATCAGTCCCACCGGCATCGTGACCAGACCATACATAACGCCCCTGGCAAAAAGTCCCTGTTCTTCTTTCCGGACCATCCCCATGCCTACCGGGATCGTAAATACGACCGTGCAACCAAATACAGATGAGACGACGATTCCCGCGTAGCGGCCGATCAGCGGGTCCGCCGCCAGCTCTTCCGCCATCTGGTAACCGCCCATATCGATCGCCAGCAGGCTGCCGAACATCGCGGGATCCACGCCGATCGCGCAGTATAATGGGATCACCGCACGCCCCAGGACATCCGCCAGCACGGGCGTCAGGCAGATCATGCCTGCCATAGACAAGGCGCTGGGGCCAAGCAGAGCGAACCCCTCCTCAAACTTGGCCCCATATCCGTATTTATTATGCAGGATCCGGTCGGCTCCGCCCAAAACCGCTCCTGCCGCCATGATCAGCATGAGTATCCGATTCATTGTCTCAGCCCTTTCGCATCGTGTCTTCGATCTCTTCTATGGTCCGCGGCGTAATGACCGAAAGATTCTCGCAGCCGTCCTCCGTCACGAGACAGTTGTCCTCCAGCCGGAAACCGATCCCCCATTCTTCGTGATAGATGCCGATATCCACGCAGAAAACCATGCCGGGCGCGATCTTCTCCGGCGTCTCCACCACATCGTGTACGTCAAAGCCCACATGATGAGCGCCGCCATGCCACATATAGGTCCCGATCTCCTCTGTGCTCTTCAATACGCCTGCCTCCTGAAGCATAAGCGCATTGTAGCGCCGGGCTTCCCGGTCCACCTCCGCCATGGGCATCCCGGGTTTGATCACGCGGAACATATGGTTCGACGTGTTCAGCGCACATTCGTACAAAAGTCTCTGCTTTTCGTTATAGCGGCCGTTGCAGGGCCAGCCTCTGGACACGTCGTTCATCAGATTGTCGTACCAGGCGCCCACGTCGTTCAGCACCATGTCCCCGTCGTGGGCCTGCCCTTTATAGGAATAATAGTGGATGCAGAAATTATTTTTCCCCGTGGAAATGATCGAGGGGAACGCGGGACCCTGCGGCCCGTACTGCCCCAGCGTATAATCGAAAACCGCCTTATATTGATACTCATACATGCCGGGACGGGACGCTTTCATCATCGCGACGATACCGTCCCTCGTGATCTTTTCCGCTTCTCTCATGGCCGCGATCTCGCAGGGCTGCTTGATCGTGCGCAGACGGCGGATGATCCGGTTGGCGTTCTCGATCCGCAGGAACGGATAATCGCTGGCGACGCGCCGGAGAAATGCGTGCGCCGGCCGGTCCCTGTCCTCCGGATGGGCGCGGTACAGATCCAGATAGAGATTTTCATAATTTCCTGAAACTGCCAGGCTGTGGAACTCCGCTGCAAAATCCCCCGAAAAGCCCACTTGGGCGATCCCGGAACGATCCGCCGCCTCCGCCGGTTTGATCCGCGCGCCCGTCCAGCGCTCTTTCATGGGATCCGGCGGCAGGATATATACTTTCTCCTGTACCTGCGTCCCCGTGTCCTTACGGGCGACCAGGATGAATTCTTTAGCGTCCAGCCCCGTCAGATAGAGGAAATCTCTGTCCGTATAAAACGGATAAGCCTCATCGTTGGTTTTGCAGACTTCCTCGCCCGAAAACAGCACCAGCAGGGAATGGTCTTTCATCTGTCCGTACATGCGTTCTCTGTTTCCCTGATAAAATTCTTTCTCCATATGTATGCCTCTTCTGTCCTGCAGAAATCAGGACCTTATATTTCATTATGATTCAAACATCCCGTCTCCCTTGACCGCGCCAGCCATAGCCACAGTAAAACCGCCGCATTCTTCCCCGCCCAGGTTTACACGCCAAACCGGCGGCCGCTCTCAAAAACGCAGCCGCCGGTCCAAAACCGCACAAATCCTGCCGCAGCTTTACATGACGGAAATTCCTCTGGGCAGGCTCTCAAAAAATGACGGCTCCGATTGAGACTCCGCAATAGGAAGCGCCGGCATCTGCCTCCGCTCCGGCGTGACCGTCAGCTCCATCGTCTGACCCTCGCGGTAGACCGTAAGCGTCAGACTCTCACCATCCGCCGTATTGTAAAGGGCATCGCGCAGGCCGCTGCTTCCGGTAATCGCCGCGCCATTTACCCGCATGATCACATCGTTTACCAGCAGACCGGCCGTCTCCGCGGGACTGCCTGGTTCGACGCTCTGCACGGCGGCCCCGAAAAGGCCGTACCGCCGGTATTCCATTCCAAGATCCAGCAGGGATACGCCGATATAGGGCTTTTCCACCGTACCAGTTTCAATGATGCTGGCGATGGCTTTCCGGACAGCATTTATGGGGATCG
The DNA here is from genome assembly GCA_947628025.1 of uncultured Lachnospiraceae bacterium. GTDB lineage: Bacteria > Bacillota > Clostridia > Lachnospirales > Lachnospiraceae > UBA3402. Next base: position 2,750 of record CANQYH010000073.1, read on the forward strand.
CAAAGCCAATGTTATCGATCGACGCCTCGCCGGAAGAACCGCTGCCGGAATATTTCGCGTTGGTGATGCCGATGACCTGTCCGTACATATTAAACAGCGCGCCGCCGGAATTGCCTGCATTGATCGCGCAGTCCGTCTGAATCAGGTTCATCGCGAGGTTATTGATCGTCACTTCCCGGTTAAGGGCGCTGACGATCCCGGATGTGATCGAAAACGTAAGCTCTCCCAGCGGATTGCCGATAGCGACCACGCCGTCTCCCACCTGCGTCGCATCGGAATCGCCGACCAGCACCGGCGTCAGGCCGACGGCTTCGATCTTCAATATGGCCAGATCCAGGCTGTCGTCGTAACCTATTAGTACGGCATCATATGCCGAATCGTCATAGGTTGTCACTTTGATGGAGCTGGCATCCTCGATCACATGATAATTCGTGGCAATGTAGCCGTCCTGCGTGAGTATAAACCCGGAGCCCGATGCGGCCGCCGTCGTCTGGTAACCAAAGTAATTGGTAGTGACCGACGTGGTAATGCCCACCGTAGAATTGACATTGGCGGCATAGATCTCGGTCGCCGTCATCTGGCCGTCCGTACCAGCGTAAACGACATTCACCGCAGCCGCTCCTCCCTGTCTTTCCGGAGCGGACGCGAATCCTTTCACATCCGACGCGGCGGTACTCGCCTGCCTCTCTGTAAAAGCGCCGGTGTAAAAAGCGAAGCTCCCTGCCCCCGCAAAACCGCCCAAGAGCGAGCAGCACAGGGCCAGCGCAACGACGCTTCCCGTATTCATGCCACGGGCTTTCTCCTGGCGTACCTGACGCGGATCGGAACCGCCGTCATACTCTTCGTGAAACTGTGAATTTGTGAACATGACAACACACTCCTTTTCAATGGATTCCATCCTTTTATTTCTCGCCGGGTCAGCGATCCGGCCTCCGCAGAAACGAGCAGAAACGCTGGCCTCCGCCCTCCAGACAGCCCGGACTAAGAAGCGTCCGATGCCGGCTTTCCCTGCAGGCGGCCCGGCCCAGACTCGCGCCCCGCCGTCTTTCCGCAGCAGCCGCAGCCCGCCGTTTCCCGGCTGAAATCGAAGTTATCGCCGTTCTCCCATGTCTCTATTTCTTCGATTTACCGTCTATCATACCACAAAAAAACGCGGCTTTCCAGTCATGTTATCATACTTATCACCGCATTTTCTTCCGTAATTTTCTTCGAAATGCACGGCTGGCCAGATGGGGAACGTGCTCTCTGGACTGCCGCCGGAATATACGGCCCGTGTAATAAAAAGCTTTTGAAACGGCAGGCTCTGCGGCCGCTCGCAGGTACGAACTTGAGATCTATCCTGCACTGAACGAAGCTCCGTCACTTTGCCCGCCGCCATATTTAAACCGAATTCGAAATGACTGGTCCTCTGATCATCCGGGTACGAACCGCCGCGCTAACCACTCCGCCCCGCGATCCAGGCGATCCCTTTGGCCAGCCGTTTCATCGGGTCTGCAAAATGCCCGCCCGCGTTCCATTCCAGAACGCAGTTTTTTACTTGAGGATCCCGCCGCAGCAGGACTTCCTGACGCCGCGTGCAGTCCCCCACCCGCGCCATCCTGGGATTCCTGGTTCTCTCTTCTTTGCCGCCGAGACTTAAATATACGTCTGACGGCGCTTTGACAAAATGGCTGGCCGCGTATTCGTCCCAGCCGTCCAGCCAGAGAGAACCGGAACAGCAGACCGCGCCCTGAAAACAGTCCGCCTCGTACAGTCCCCACAGTGCAAAAAGCCCGGCGAGGGAATAACCTGTCAGATAAAACCGGCTCCTGTCCGGCAGCTCTTCCCGCAGCCGCGGCAGGAACGATTCCTGGAGCCATTGCAGCGTATCCGCTCCTCTCCCCGCAAAGCATCCGTCTCCCATCGCTGCGGGCGCTTCCCACGGCGACAGATCGCGATCCCAATCCTCCACCGGATAAGCTGCGACCGCATAACCGCCGTCCGGAATCGTCTGGCGCAAGGCGGTTTCCAGATCCCCCAGCTCTTCTTCTCCCGGATAAAAAGCCCAGAGAAATACGGGCCCGCCGCTGCCCTGCTCCAAAAAACGGCATATTCTTCCTGCTGTTTCCGATCGTCTCCACATTCTCATTCTCCCCCCCGGATCCTTTTTCCTGTCCGCCGGACACGCCCGCCGATGACGGTCATCCGCTGGCCGGGTTCTCCCTCTCTCTATCCTGCTGACTGTTCTGTCCTACCGACAGTTCCGCCCTGCCACATGTTCTACCTTACTGTTCGTTTTATCCCGCTGCCTGTTTTGTCCCGCTGTCTATTCTGCCTTGCCGACGGTTCTGCCCGGCTGCCAAGCGGACTCTCACGGCAGTTCACCTGCTCCGCCCGATAATGCTCCGCCGCGTACAGATAATTTTTCTCAAACTTCTCCGCCGCTTTCCGGCTGATCCTACGAAAAGGCAGCAGCATATCGAACGCATGCACGCCCGTTTCATAAATATCCAGCTTTGCCTCTGCCCCGGCGGCCCTTAAATGATCGATGTATTCCACCGTCTCGCAGAAAAACGGCTCTCTTGTCCCCACGAACGTATACGCCGGAGGAAGTCCCGCATAATCGGTCTGTCTCGCCGGGGCAGCGTAAACCGGTACTTCCCGCCCCCGCAGCCTGCCCAGATAGGCGCTCCAGCCCATATGGTTCAGCCTCGTGTTCCAGACAAGACCGTGATGATCGCACGAGGACGGCGTATCCCGGTCGTCCATCATCGGATAAAGCGGCATCTGAAACGCGATACGAACTTCATCCCGGTCCCGTGCCAGCATACAGAGAGCAGCCGTCAGTCCTCCCCCGGCGCTCTCGCCTCCCACCATGATCCGGCCGCTGTCTATGCCCAATTCCTCCGCATGTTCTTTGAGATATAGGAGCGCGGCATAGCAGTCCTCCAGAGCCGCGGGATACGGCGCTTCTCCGGCCAGCCGGTACTCCAGCGTCACGACGACCGCGCCGTATTTCCAGACGAGAGGAAGCGCCCGCGACATATAGATCATGCGAGCCATTCCCGTGACATAGCCGCCGCCATGGATCCAGAGGATCCCCGGCGGGCGGTCCGGCATCGCAGCTTTCGGGGACGCGGCTTCACATAAAAAAACGTTCCTCGGCCGAAACACAAGCAGCTCCATCTCATGACCTGCAGTCTCATGACCCGGAACATATATCTTCCGGCTCTCCGCCGTATAACATTTACGAAACAGACCGATCATTTTTACCTCCGCCAGACCCCGTCAGGCTTTTTCATTCCTTTTTCCTCACGATCAATTTTCCGCAAGAGACAGGCCGCCGCCGCATAAACTATCTGCGAATAACAGAAAGAGACCGCTCCATGAACCGTTCGCTGACCTGCTGTTTATGGAAAGACCGCTTTTCCACCGAATCAGAATACGAAAATACCAAAAAGCGGCTGCAATCTTTGGGATACCGGGTCGTAACCTATATACCCGGCTCGTCGGAAAAGGATATGCTGGATTATTTCAGGTTACTGCTTGAGATCCCGGATCCGCCTCATTCCGCCCACCCGCCCTGCTGAGCTGCGGCGCGAAACTCCCGTATTCCCCCGCCATTCTTTTACCGGGTTTCCAGCATGCCGCGTCATACGTTCTCAGCTATTGCCGCTCCGCAAACGGCGTAACCAAACGTCCCTGCTTGTCCATCTTCGCAGACAGAACGATCTCTTCATCATTCTCCATGCCAAAGCCATCGTCGTCCATCCAATACATTCCATCTGGCTGCACCGTCCAGATCAGCTCCGCCAGCCCATCCTCCCCAAACGGCATACAGTCAATCATAAACCGGACGATCGGAACAAACGGAAGTGTCAGCTCCTTTTCCCACTTTCCATGCTCCACGCCGGGGAACGCCAGAAACCTGCCGTTTTTATCCGTGATCTGCCGGACTTTCTTCCCGTCCTTATAAAAAATGAGATCCACTTTGTGATAACCGCCGAATCCGTTTTCCACCTCCTCGTACTCCATATAACAATTCTCTCCCATATCTTCCCGGAGGCGTGCTTTCTCCCCACGTTTCCGGCCATCCCGAACATTTTTCCACATTTTTACAAAACTGTCGATCCGCCCCACTTCTTACCTCCTTCTCGCCGCGTTTTCCGGTACTTCCGCGCGATAAAAACTTTTTCGGATATCTTGTCATGATAGTATTCTTTATTCCCGGATTTGTCAATTCTTTTCGGGCAGGGGACATTCTCCCGAAGCATATAGTATTATCGTCCACTCCGCTCTCGGCCGGGCGCGCCGCGGACTCGAGCTGGCAGAACCCATGCGCAAAAGCTGCAGATTTTCGCTTCACCGCCCTAAAACGCAAGCGCACAGAAACAGGTTCCGCTTCAAACGGCGCAGCCGCCCCACAGAGAACGACACCGTTTTTATTTCAGGATCCGACCGAAGAAACATTATGAACAGCCCCATACCCCCATTCGCGCTCCCGTTCCAACTTTTAGGCGAATCGGAGACCCGGATCAAAAAAATGTCAGCAAGGAGTAAAAAATGAACGCAGGATATGTCCGCTTATCCAAAGACGACGACAAACGCAATTACGCTTCCATCGAGAACCAGAAGCTCATCATCCGCCAGTACGCCGCGGAACATCATGTCGTGATCGACCGCTGGTATGAGGACGACGGAATTTCCGGCTACGTCCTCGACCGTCCGGGCCTGCGGCGATTGCTGGCAGATCTGGATACGGAGATCGACGCAGTGTATGTCAAAGATTTTTCGCGGCTCGGCCGCCATAACGCCAAGATCCTGCTGCTGCTGGACGAGTTTCAAGAGCGCGGCAAGCGTCTGGTCGCCGTTGACGACAATTACGACAACGCGGAATCCGACGACGACCTCATCGGGATCAAGACCTGGTTCAACGAGCGCTACGTCAAGGATGTGAGCAAAAAGATACGCCGGGTGATCGGCGCGAAGCAAAAGGATGGATCTCTCGTCACGCTCCCGCCTTTCGGCTACTGCAGAACGGAAGAAAAAAGCGGCCGTCTGGAGATCGTCCCGCAGGAGGCCGCCGTGATCCGCGAGATATTCTCTCTTTATATCGGCGGCTGCGGCTACCGAAAGCTGGCGGCATACCTCAACCAGACGCAGACGCCCACGCCGTCGGCAGCCCGGCGGGAACGGATGCTGTCTGACGGAAAGATCAGCCGCCGCCCTGCTGCCGCCGCATGGTCCGGCGCCATGGTCAAGGAGATCCTTGGCAACGATTTTTACACAGGCGTCCTCCGCCTGCATAAGCGGGAACGCGTCGCCGTACACGGAAAAGATCTGCGGGTCCCCAAAGAAGACCATATCCTGTTTGAGAACCACCATCCGCCGGTCGTCAGCCGCGAAACCTATAACCTGGTGCAGGAGATCAAATCCAAACGGATAAAAAGCGGTTATAAAGGTTCCAGCGGGCCCTGGAGTGCTGCCGCAGATCTCAGCCCATTGGGAAGCTGCCTCTTTTGCAAAAGCTGCGGACACAAAATGACGCGCGTGACCCGGCGGCAGAATGGCCGCGAGCGAAACTATTATATCTGCAGCCTATACAACTCCAAAGGCCGGGAATATTGCGCAAAGCCGCATCTGATCGAAGAAGAGCGGCTCACGGACGACCTCCTGCGCTTTCTCACAGCCTGCCAAAACGCGCTGCGGCCCGCACTTGAAGATCTCGATCTCTCCCATCTCCAGGATAGACCTGAAATGGCAGGGCGAAACATTCCCGGCATCCCGGAGCAGCTCATACAGGCAGAAAAACAGCTGAACGTGCTGATCTCGCAGAAGATCAGAGATATCGCCCGCCATCCGGACGCGGCAGACATCCTCTCCCAGGGCTACGATACGCTTCAGCAGGCGTTGTCCGAAAAGATCCGGCGACTGAGACAGCAGCTTGCCGAAACCGCCGGCCCAGAACCAGATCATAAACCGGCGCCGCAGACGCCCCCATCCGCCTGGGACCATATTAGCCAGCGATTCTCCAATGGCCGGATCGGACGGGCGGAGGCCGAACTGCTGATCGAGCGGATCGAAGTAGACGAATACGGTTTCCCGGAGATCTATCTGAAATACAGCCTCCCCTCTGCAGCCCGCCGGAGTATCTCCCAGGAACTGTCGCATCGCCTCGATTCGACCCTTTTGGCCGCTCTGGAACTGCTCCGAGAAAATACGCGGGGATACGCCTCCGCCAGAGCCATGCTCTCCGGCCTTGCGGAAAAAGGCTTTGAGCTTTCCCGCAGAGACATACATATTCTGCTGTCCTCATTCATCGCCGCCGGGATACTGGAACAGTCCGGCGATAAGCAAAAGCCTTACCGGATCCTCCTGCCGCCGGAAAAAATCGAAGAAATGATCCGCGACTATCCGAACGGTTCGCCGGCGGAATGGTCAGCGCAGGAATCCGGCTCCATGTAGGCATACGATAGACAGCCCACATCTTTCAGAGCCATTTTGTCGATCTCAGGTCCCCGCCGAAGCGGTGACCTGTCATCTTTCAGAACCATCTTGTCAGTATCCGGTCCTCTCCGGAGCGGTAGGCTGACAACCGCTGGCAAACAAAGGCCGCGTTCCGCAGCGATAAACGCTTTTTTACATGATCGCCGGGCGGCCAGGCGGTATGCCGGAAATGGTTTTTGAGTATATCCTGAAGAAAAACGGCATCGACCCGAAAACGGACCTGACCATCGACCAAAGCATCAGCTTCGGCCTGACGGCGGCGGCTTTTGTCAACAGCGACGCGGAATATACGGTAGAATTTGAACCCTACGCCACCAGCCTGGAACTGGAGGGTGCAGGTTACGTAGTGGCCTCACTGGGTACAGACTCCGGCTATGTGCCCTATACGGCCTACAGCGCAAAAAAGAGTTACCTGGAGGCCAATCCGGAGATCATCCAGAAATTCACCAATGCGATCCAGAAAGGCATGGACTATGTGAATTCCCACACAGCCGAGGAGATCGCCCAGACGATCCAGCCCCAATTTGAGGAAACGCCGCTGGAAAATATCACGATCATCGTCGGCCGGTACAAGGATCAGGACAGCTGGAAAGCGGATACCGTATTTGAAAAAGAGAGCTTCGATCTGCTGCAGAATATCCTGGAAGAGGCCGGAGAACTGCCGGAACGCGTCCCCTATGAGGACCTGGTAACGACCCAATTTTCTGAAAAGGCCAAATAGTACCATTTTGTACCTGAAAACGTACAAAGCCCGCGGGACCGGACAGAGCTGCGCTCTCGCTTTCAAACGGCTAAGAACGCTCCGCTCTGCTTCCGGCGATCCGCGGGTCTGAGCCGCCGCACACGCTTCTGCATGATCATCGATTAAAATAGTCTGCCTTACCTGTCTATATCCAAATAGATCCGGTATAGGCAAATACGGCAGACTATCAAATCGATTTCTGACAGCGCCGAAAAACACTCAGCCGCTGCCGTGCAAAATTTTACCATCCTGATTTTTCATATCCGAATAGATTCGGTATAGGCAAATACGGCATACTATCAAATCGATTTCTGGCAGCGCCGAAAAACGCTCAGCCGCTGCCGTGCCAAATTCTGCCATTCTGGTCTTTCACTTGTATAGGAAGATCCTCCTGCCTCCTGCCGCCGGGTCGCTGTCAACCCCTACCCGCCCGGCTGCTTCCACCAGAAAACCGTCCCGGTATATACAAAACGCTTCGTCTAAGCTTCGCGCGTTCGGCTGTTCCTACGGAGAATCTTCATTTGCCGTTTCCTGAACCGCCGCTCCCGTCGTCTCTTCCTCTGTCTCCTGCAGCGCTTTCGTCCCGGCGCTTCCCGCACTCCCGCCGAATCCGCTGTACGCGTCAAAGAACTTTTTCAAATAGTCCAGATATCCGGCTTTTCGGACGCTTCCGCCGGTCAGAACCGGAACCTCCCCCAATTTCACGCCGTTCAGCCAGTACTCCAAAACGCCCGCCTGCTGCCCCGCCTCTACCGGCGCTTCCAGGGATTCCGGCAGGACAAGCCGTTTCTCAACTGCCGTGAAATCTTCCCCATTCAGACCGAGATAGGAGAACGTACCGCTATAGACCAGCGGGACTTGATCCTCCACGCCCCCAGTAATGGCGAGCACTCCCGGCTCCGGCGGTTTCTGATCCGTATACAGCCTGCAGTTGGCGTACCCGTAATTCAAAAGCGCCGCCGCGTCATTAAACCTCGCCTTGTAATCGGGAGCCGCCATCACCGACGCGATCAGCCTCACCCCATCCTTTTCCGCCGTCGCCGACAGACAGTATTTGGCGATGGAGGTAGAGCCGGTCTTTAAGCCGGTCACCGTAAAATTAGTCGCCATCTTCAATAATTTATTCGTATTGGCCAGACCGAACTCTTTCGTCCCCTGCTTCGTCACATGCGTGATCGTGTCCATCCACACCGTGGAATAATTGTGGATCTGCGGATACTGGTTGATCAGTTCTCTGGACATCCGTGCGATGTCCCTCGCCGTGGTCAGATGGGACGACGATTCCGTCAGACCGCAGCAGTCCTCGAAATGCGTCCCCGTCATGCCCAGGCCCGCCGCCCGCTCATTCATCATGTCCACAAACGTTTTTTCGTCCCCCGCAATATATTCCGCCATTGCCACGCTGGCATCATTGCCGGACGCGATCACGATACATTTGATCAGCGTCTCCACCGTCTGCACTTCCCCCTCTTCCAGAAATACCTGGGAACCGCCCATGGATTTGGCGTAAGCGCTGGTCACAACCTCGTCGGTCATTTTGATCTTTCCGCTTTTCAGCGCGTCAAAGATCAGGATCAGCGTCATGATCTTCGTGATGCTGGCCGGACTTCTCTGCTCGTCGGCGTTTTTTTCATAAATGACCTGTCCCGTAGAAGCTTCCATCAGCACCGCCGACGGCGAAGAGATCTCCGGCCCGCCGGCCGCGGACGCCGCTTTTACCAATGGACTGCTGACGGCCAGAGGAGGTTCTGTCCCTTTCATCGCCTCCTGCTCCCAGCACAGTAACCCAGACGGTCTCTGCGCCCAAACATTCGCGGGGCCTGCCTCCATGAGACACAAAACGGTCAAAAGCCAGGCCGCCGCGATCTTTCCTTTTCGTTTCATTCCATGATCCTCCGAAAGAAATATCTCTTACTAATATATAGCGCGCCGGCTCCCGGCTATTCCCATATTTTTTCGCTTCCGGTCTTTTCCGCGGCGGCCACGCCGTAAGGAAAGAAACTCAGGAGAATCAAATCGTTTTTATCATAAAGAGGCAGGAGGAGATCCCCTTATCCTCCCGGCAGAAATTCTCAAAGCTGTACACATGACTGCCTTTCCCAAACACATCCAACAGACAGATGAAAATAATATAACCGGATTAAAACATCAATCGTAGTCAAACCTGAAAAGCGATAGCCGAGAAAATCGAACGTAAAAGGAAAAATTCAAAATCTCCGCTCATCCCTGTGAAAGAAATACCCTAAGTTAAGCCTTACCTCCCGTCTGCCAATATCATTGTTTGTATAGCAGCA
>CANQYH010000074.1 GCA_947628025.1 uncultured Lachnospiraceae bacterium
CTTTGCCGCGGCGCTTCTCCTGTCCAAGCCCATGGGCGCTTATCAGCTGGGAGAAGTCTACGCCGTCAACATGGGCGTGCCCGTCCGCCGTTTTCGGGCGGAACTGATCCTGCTGTCCAGCCTGCTCTCCGCCTGCGTGACCGCGTTTGCCGGCCCGGTTTCTTTCGTGGGCATCGCGGTGCCCCACCTGGTCAAAAATCTGTTCCGCACTGCGCGGCCCCTGATCGTGCTGCCCGCCTGTTTCCTGGGCGGCACGGCCTTCTGCCTCTTTTGCGACCTGCTCGCCCGGACCATGTTCGCGCCAACGGAACTGAGCATCAGCTCCGTTACCGCTATCTTCGGCGCTCCTATCGTGATCTGGATGATGGTATCGCGGCAAGCCAAAAACGGTGAAAGGGCGTAAAGCCATGCCGCGGCAAGCACATTCACCCGGCACATCTCAATTTTCTATCAGGAGTAACGTCTATGATGCAGAATGACCATAAGTTTAAAGAGAAAATTACCGGCAATGCCATAGCCGCCGCCACACCCGCCGAAGCCTCATTTCAGGCTTCCGGGACCCCTCCCACGCCATCCGCGTCAAAATCCAGTCCCGTTCCTGCGGCGCCCCTCCCGTCCGCTCCCACACCTGCCCTGCGCGCCGACTCCCTTTCCGTCGGCTACCGCGGCCGCGCCGTCGTCCGGGATGTGGAGATCCTGGTCCGTCCCGGCGAGATCCTGACCCTGATCGGCCCCAACGGCGTCGGCAAATCCACGGTACTCAAAAGCATTGCGCGCCAGCTGAGCCCGATCTCCGGCGTCGTCTATCTGAACGGTGCGCCCTTAAACGAGCTGCCCGGCAAAACCGTCGCCCGGACCATGTCCATTCTTCTGACCTCCCGTGTGGAACCGGAGCTGATGACCTGTCGCGACGTGGTCAGCGCGGGCCGTTACCCCTACACGGGACATCTGGGCATTTTAACCGCCGAGGACCGGGCCCAGGTAGACGCCGCCATGGATCTGGTGCATATCCGGGAGCTGGAAGAGACCGACTTCAGCCAGATCAGCGACGGCCAGCGCCAGCGCGTCATGTTGGCCCGCGCCATCTGCCAGCAGCCGCAGGTACTGGCGCTGGACGAGCCTACCTCCTATCTGGACATTCGCTACAAGCTGGAGCTGCTGGACATTTTAAAGGAGCTGGCGCGAAAGCGGAATGTAACGGTGATCATGACTCTGCATGAAACAGACCTGGCCCAGAAAATATCGGACCAGGTCCTGTGCGTCAACCACGGCCGCGTCGAGCGCTGCGGTCCCCCCGAGGAGATCTTCGCGGACGACTACATTGCCCGGCTCTATGAATTGGATCCTCAAAATTACAACACGGCGTTCGGGTGCCTGGAACTGACTCCCGCATCCGGCGCTCCCCAGGTCTTCGTCGTCGGGGGCGGCGGCAGCGGCATCCCCGTTTACCGGGCCCTCCAGCGGCAGCAGGTTCCTTTTGCCGCCGGTATCCTGCACCAGAACGACCTGGATTTTCCCGTGGCCCGGATGCTGGCCGCCCGTCTCGTCAGCGAGACCGCGTACGCTCCCATCCGCGAGGAAACGTTCGACGCCGCATGGGAGCTGATCTTATCCTGCGGGCAGCTCATCTGCTGTACCGACACGTTCGGCCCCATCAATGAGAAAAACCGCCTGCTGTTGGAACGGACCCGCCAGAAAGGCATTCCCGTCAGAATGAACCTCCGTTGAGAGAGATACTCCCTCTGTGCTTTTCCGCCTCGATCTGCACCGTCACCTTGCCGGAGGCCTCCACGCTGAACGTTTCCGTCCCTATATCATCCCGCTCGAAGATCACGGTTCCGCCGCGGTCCGTGATCTTGACGGAGAGGGAACCGGATTTGGTTTCCACCGTGATCTCCAAATGTTCTCCCAGCACCTGTATCTGTTTTTTCATAGTACCGTTCAGATACATATACTTTCCGGACCAGCTGTTCTGCCCCTCGTTTTCCGAATACCAGATCCTTGTGCAGCTATTCACGCTGCCGCCGAAGCCGCCCGATACCGCTGCCGCCGTGATCGCCAGAAACAGGATCAGGATCAGTGCGACCCGCCATTTTCCCCCTTTGTTCCGTTTCTTTTCCATCTCGTTCATTCCTCCGTCTTTCCCTGATAAACCGCAGAATCGCCCAAATGCGTTTGCGAACCCCCGCGAACCAAACATCTCCTGGGGAAATTTTGTATATTCATGATCCAAACGCGGGGGAGCAGCCGCATTATGCAGCCGCCCCATGCGAAACGCCGGCCGGATCCGCCGAGATCCGGACCGTATAGAGCTCCGCCGCCGGATCGCTGAACATCAGATCGTCCATCGCGTTCATGACCTGCGACCGCATCCAGCGGACCCCCAGCCCCGTCGCCGCGGCCTGCTGCGAGAGGCGGTCCGCCGAATCGTCGTCGATCACGACCCTGTATTTTCCGCCGGCCTGCAGATCGTCCAGGACCGGCCCGGTCAGGATCGCCCGGTAATCGGAAACCGACAGCGGCCGCAGCGAGACGATACGGTTGATGCGCCCGGCGACCTCCCGCCGCATACCGGCCATGATCAGGTCGTCGTAGGAGATATCCGTATTGCTGTAATCATGCTCGATCCGGGCGGACGCGCCGAAACCGATGCCGCCGGTTTGGTCATTCTTATTCCGCAGCAGGTTTTCAAACGCTCCTAAAAGCACCACGGACACCCGCGAGCAGTCGACGCTGATCGCCGGTTTTCCGTCTTCCTTGCCAAATGTGATCTCGTCACCGTCCATCATTTTCAGCAGACTGTTCTGGAGCAGGGTGGAATAATTCGTGCCGCCGTTGCCCATGACCGTTTCGCAGCAGGCCTTGTCCGCCTCGTCCAGCACGACGATCAGGCCCTGTTTCCGTATCTCTGTTTCCGAAACGCCGTCGAATGCGTCCCGCAGATGCACGCTGCCTTTCCATCCGTCCGCGCTCATGCGGCTGGCGTCCAGGAACCGGATCAGCTTCGGGTACCTCTTCGAAAGGCACCGCCATATCTCAGACTTTCCGCAACCCGACGGTCCGCAGAAAACAGCGGTGGAACGGCGTCCTTCCATATGATTATACAGGATCATCGCAGCCGCCCGTTTGGCCGCCTCCTGACCGTGGATCCTCTGGCACAGATACTCGTAGACCGCGCGGGGCGAATGGTCTTCCGATTCCTCTTCCTCTTCTTCCGGCCAATCGCAGGCATTGCTAAGTTCCCGCAGCAATGCGTCCCGATCTTCTTTCTCCGACTCTGACGAATAATCGGAACCGGCCGAACATTCAGCCAGCAGATCGGCGATCCCATCGCAGCATCTCCGATTGAGCTTCGTCATCTGGAGCGCGTTCAGCAGAACGTCCCCGGCCGCACACTGCCTCTTCCGCTTCCAGATCCCATAAAACTGCTCGTAATCTTCCATGAGCTCGTTGTATTCTTCATCCGGAAACTCGTCGTATTCGCCAGCTTTCACGCCGACAACGAAATGATTCGCCGGATTGTCCACCTGCAGTGAAGCGGACCCATCGCATACCAACCGCAGATATCTCCGCCAAAAGTAACGGGCAGTTTCTTTTCTCATATACCGATCCTTTCCGGGGAATATCCCCCAAAACCGTTTTCTTTTCCAACTGGCAGCCTGTCCGGTCCGTCGTTCACCTCCCATCCGACCCGGTAGACTGTAAAAACACGCGCCTGAAACCATCTGCGCGCCAAAAATACGCGCACAACAAAAAAGCGCATGTTCATCCAAAAACGTTCCATTCACTTTGCCCGACGGGCAGGACCGTCAAAACCGCGCCGCAGCACGCATCTGCCGCCGTCACGCCAACTCTAAGATCATAAGGGAACTGCGGAAAGAAATAAACGGGAAACCAAAATACAGCTCATACCGCCTGCCATTTTTGATATCATCTAATACCTCCGCAAGAAACGCCGCACACGAACCGGTTCTGATCCGCCATCTGAAACGGACCGGCCCCGCGGCCTGGACAATTCATACTTATAAACAAATGCAGAACTTTTATAAAATACCACATATTTACTTCTCTGTCAATCAAAAAATTAAAAAAATCGATGAAAAATCGATCAAAATTCGACCAGCCTATTCCGCATTTCACTGCCAAACCAGAGACGCGTTTGAAAATTCCTGCATTGTCCCGGAATATCGGCACAAAGGAATTGCAAGATAAAATTAACCTGATCCGCTTATCAGGAATGCGGCGTGGACTTTCTCACAGTCGGATGTGCAGACTGCAATATCAAAATATCTGCCTGCTTTTCATATACCGAATTCGATAAAAACCGGGAACGGCTCATGCCATCCCCGGCAAGATCACCTGCTTCAGCACTTCCTCCGCCAGCTCAGAAACCGGCTTCCCCAGGGACGGTATCCGGACCGCTCCCTCAAACTGCCGCTGATTTTCCAGGCAGAGCCCGATCTGCTGCATACACCAGCAGTCCTCCTCCTCGCCCCGCTCCAGGATCCGGTCATGGATGAGCTCCGGGGAAGATTCCAGCAGAATATGTACGATCCCCACGCCTTTTTCCCGCAGCGGCTCCTCGATCTTCGCGAACGAATCCGGCCGGACCAGCGTCATCGGCACAAAGACGTCTCCGTCATAGCCGCCCACGATCTCCGCCAGAAGCTCCGCGCACATCCGAAACCACAGGGGATACCCCTCGAAAAAGTACCCGTTAAAAAGCTCTTCCGGCAGGTTATCCCGGACCGCGTTGCCCACCGCCTCCGCGTCAAAGATAAAACTGCGGGGACGCCGCCGGTGCAGTTCCTCCGCCAGCGTGCTTTTGCCTACGCCGTAGGGACCGTCGATCCACCATATCATTTCCCGTCCTCTTCCTCCTGCCGCTTCGGCGCGTCCTGATCCGCCGCCTCTTTTCCCCGCTTGACTCCCAGGGGCGATATCCCGTATTTTTTCTTGAACAATTTGCTGAAATGGTAGGCGTCGTCGTACCCTACCGTAGCGGCCACTTCCTTGATGCTGCCGCCCCAGCCATTCTCCAGAAGTTCTTTCGCCCTGGACAGGCGGATATCGATCAGATGACGGATCGGCGCTTCCCCGGTCTCGCTCTTAAAGATCTTCGAAATATAATAGGGGCTCAGGTACATATTTTCCGCGATCTGATCGAGGGAGATCTTTTCACTGTAATGCTCCTCAAAATAATTCATGATCTGCTCGACCACGTACTTGCGGTTAGCCGATTCAAACGCGAAGCCCTGCCGCATCTCCTCCGATTCATACTGCTCCCGGATGATCAGCAGCAGGATCTGGATCAGGTAGGATTTCATCATATAATACCGCCCGCGCCGGTAGACCGCATTCTCCGCCTCCATCGCCGCGCAGGTCCGTTCCAGACGCTGGCGCAGATCGCCCTCCGTGTGCAGGACATACCCCTCGGCGGGAACCGGCAGGCAGTTGGGCGGCAGATCCCGCACATGGAAATCATTGGCTCCGATACAAAACTCCACGCCGGGGGCCGCGCCCTCCTCCGCCGGCATCGCATGATGGCGGACGCCCGGATTGATGATCAGCACGTCTCCCTCCGTCAGCTCATAGATCTTTCCCTCGATCCGGTACAGGCTATGGCCGGATATGACGAACACCAGCTTCAGATAATCATAGACATGGTATTCTTCTTTCTCTCCGGTCTTCCGTCCTTTCCACGCAAACAAGAACGTGGGATTGAACTCTTCCGGAAACATATTTTTTCTTTCGCACATCAGTCAATTACCTCCGTTTGCAGATGCCGCGGGAAACTCCATCTATTTTACATGGACAGAGGGAAAATGTAAAGGGAAAAATCCGCTTTTCCGCCGCGGGTCCCAGACCGAAAATTTTTACTCCGTTTTGGCCCCCAATCAAATATCAAACGATTGCAACTTTCCCATTTTCATATTATACTAATTCAGGAAACTTCTCAGACTGACATAAGGAGGAACCCATGATATTATCCTGCAGCCACATCCGCAAGGCGTTCGGGACCGATGTGGTATTAGACGATATTTCCTTTCATATAGAAGACTACGAAAAGGCCGCGATCGTCGGCATCAACGGCGCCGGCAAGACCACGCTCCTAAAGATCCTCGTCGGCGAAACGGCCCCCGACGACGGGCTGGCCGTACTGTCCAAAGGCAAGACCATGGGCTACCTGGCGCAGAACCAGGATCTGACCAGCCGCCGCGCCATCTACGACGAACTGCTGGAAGTCAAGCGCGGCCTCATCGACATGGAGGAACGGCTCCGCCGGCTGGAGCTGGACATGAAGCAGGCATCCGGCCCGGAGCTGGATCAGATGCTTGAAACCTATACCCGCTTAACCCATCAATTTGAGCTGGAGGGAGGTTACAGTTACCGCAGCGAGATCACCGGCGTCCTGAAAGGCCTGGGGTTTGCGGAGGAGGATTTCTCCCGCGAGATCTCCACCCTGTCCGGCGGGCAGAAGACCCGCGTGTCCCTGGGGAAGCTCCTGCTCTCCCGGCCGGATATCATTCTCCTGGACGAGCCTACCAACCATCTGGATATGAGCAGCATCGCCTGGCTGGAAAATTACCTGCTGAATTACAAAGGCGCCGTGATCATCGTGGCCCACGACCGGTACTTCCTGGACAAGATCGCCACCAAGATCATCGAGCTGGAACGGGGCCGCAGCACCGTCTATCTGGGCAATTACACCGCTTACAGCCAGAAAAAGGCCCTGCTCCGCGAGGCCCAGTGGAAAGCGTACCTAAACCAGCAGCAGGAGATCCGCCACCAGGAGGAAGTGATCACGAAGCTGCGCTCCTTTAACCGTGAAAAATCCATCAAGCGCGCGGAAAGCCGGGAGAAAATGCTCTCCAAGATCGAGGTCCTGGAAAAACCGGCGGAGCTTCACGACGAGATGAACCTGAAGCTGGAACCGGACACGGTCAGCGGCGAGGAGGTCCTGACCATCCGCCGTCTGGCAAAATCGTTCGGCAGCAACCGCCTGTTTTCCGGCGTGGACATCGACATCCGCCGCGGCGAACGGGTCGCGGTCATCGGCGACAACGGGACCGGCAAGACCACTCTGCTCAAGATCATCAACGAACTGGTCCCCGCCGACGCAGGCGAGGTCGTCCTGGGCTCCCGCGTGCGCATTGCCTATTACGACCAGGACTATCAGGTACTCCATATGGAAAAGACCCTGTTCGACGAACTGCAGGACACTTACCCGCACATGAACAATACCCGGATCCGCAGCATCCTGGCGGCGTTTCTTTTTACCGGCGACGACGTATTCAAGCGGATCCAGGACCTGAGCGGCGGCGAACGGGGGCGCGTGTCCCTGGCGAAGCTGATGCTGGCCGACGCCAATTTCCTGATCCTGGACGAGCCCACCAACCACCTGGACATCACCTCCAAGGAGATCCTAGAGGACGCCCTGAACCGCTACACGGGCACCGTGCTGTACGTGTCCCACGACCGCTACTTCATCAACCGGACCGCCACACGGATCCTGGAACTGACCGGCGGGCAGTTTTTAAATTATATCGGAAATTACGATTATTACCTGGAAAAACGCGAGGCCGTACAGCAGGCCGCTCTGGGCGCTCCCGCGGGACAGCCGCAAGCGAATCCCCAGTCCTCCGGCGCATCCGCTCCGCGCGGGAACCCGGTATCCATGAGCTCCACACCCTGGGCCTCCGCCTCCGCACAGACCGCCCCGACGGATACCAAGCAAATGTGGAAAGCCCGCAAGGAAGAGCAGGCCCAGCTCCGCAAGCGGCAGAACGATCTAAGGAAAACAGAAAATGAGATCGCGTCCCTGGAGGAACAGGACCGCGCGCTGAACGAACGCCTGACAGACCCGGCGGTCGCCGTAGACCCCGCGCAGCTTCTAAAGATCCACGAAGAAAAAGAGACGATCCGCCTGCGGCTGGAAACCCTGTACGAGCTCTGGGAAACGCTGGCGGACGAGGATTCCGTTTGATAAAACGAGAAATATCCCCGGAAATTTGACCGAACGGGGAAACGCCCCCGGAAAGGAGAGGTTCTACCGATGAAAAAAATGAACGCGCGCCGGATCCTGGCCATCGCCGCCCTAATTCTGATCGCGTGCCTTTACGCCGTCACGATCATCTGCGCCCTGATCGACAGTCCTTTTGCCAGAAGCTGCCTGATGGCCTCCCTCTTCTGCACTATCGTGGTGCCAGTGGTCATCTACGCGTTTCTCATGTTCACGCGGCAGATCCAGAGACGCGGGGACCAGCTTCCCGGTGAAGAAGAAAGCAGCGAAAATGACGATCAAGCTTGAGAAATTATGACAGCCTGCGGCCGGTCCGTGCGCAGCACAGCCGCCTGCAAAACATATGCAAATCCGATCGGGAAAGCTCCGATTTCAAAAAAAATAAAGAGGAGGACCATTCAAAAATGAAAAAAATCCTGACACTGAGTATTCTGACGCTTGCCGTCACATTGTCGTCGTGCGCTTCCGGAGGCGGTTCCGATCCGGCCGCCGGGAAGACGAACGCCCAGACCACGCAGGCGGAGACCACTGCCACACAGGCGGAAACCACTGCTGCTCCGGCAGAGACCACCTCCGCGCCGACGGAAGACGCCACGCAGGCCGAAACCACAGCTCCGGCCGAAACAGCCCCGATCTCCCTCGACAGCAACGCTTCCCTCAAGGACGCCAGGGAGAGGATCTATGAATCCATGCGCCAGGAGGCGATGCTGGACGAGACGCGTTCCGCCGAAATGGACGGCCTGTCGATGACCTTTGGAGAGGCCACAATGAACTATACGCTGGCGACGATCGGCGAGGAGGGTGAAAATGGCTATCCCGTTTACATCGCGCTCCACGGCGGCGGCGGCACGACCAAGGACGTCAACGACGACCAGTGGCGCCAGATGCAGACCTATTACCGGTTCTGCGTAAAAAGCGGCATCTATATCGCCCCGCGGGGCGTCCGCGACACCTGGGACACCCATTTCAATCCTGAGAGCTACCCCCTTTACGAGCGGCTCCTGGAGAATCTGTCGATCTATTACAATATTGATACCAACCGGGTCTACCTGCTGGGCTATTCCGCAGGCGGCGACGGCGTATATCAGATATCGCCCCGTCTGGCCGACCGGTTCGCGGCCGTCAATATGTCCGCCGGGCATCCGAATGGCGTGAACCTGACGAACCTTTACAATACTCCGATCGCGCTGCAGTGCGGCGAAAAAGATTCCGCCTATGACCGGAACCTGGAAACGGCAAAATATAACGCCGTCCTCTACGACCTGTCCGTCCTCTACGGCAGGAACGGAGAACCGGAGGGATACGAGCACCGCGCTTTCCTCCATCTGGGAAAAGGCCACGCAGTGAAAGACAATGACGTGCGGCGGACGGAGCAGACCGTCCTGACCGACCTGGACGGATGGCTGGAAAACGGCCAGTCTGATACGGAAAACACCAACACGAACGCCGTCGATTTCGTATCTGCCTACACGAGGAACCCGCTCCCCGAACGGGTCGTCTGGGACCTGTCGGTCCGCGCCGAGCAGAGCGATACCGAAACATTCTACTGGCTCAGAGCGCCGAAAGACGTCACCGAGGGCGTCGTCGTCGTCACCTATGATCCGGAAACGAACACGATCCACATCGAGCAGAATACGGCGAACGGTCCCGTGTACGCCATGGTAAACGACGAGATGCTGGACATTTTCCAGGATATAAACGTGACGGTGGACGACGGCCAGACCCAGACCGTCACCGTGACCCCTTCCATCGACTACATCCAAAAGACCATCGAGGAACGCTGGGACAAAAATATGATCTTTGTCGGCGAGCTGGAACTTCCGGCGTGCGGCGGCTCCGATCAGTGAGCGGCTACTTCCATCTTTCTGCAGCTCCAATCAATGAGTCGCACTTTCGGCATGCGGCGGTTCGAAAAGCCCCTGCCGGATGCTCCGCTTTATCCGGAGGCATATGCCGCATAAAAAGGCCGGAAGGTTTCACATAGTTAAAGGTACCAGGCCGGCAACCTACGCTTGAATGAAATCACGATCAAAGATCTTACAATCTAATATAGCCATAAATCGAATGTGCCGCCACGCAGCGGCACATTCGCTTATTCCGGCTTTTTTTATTCGGATCTTATTTTCCCAGCAGCCGGTCGGACCGGAATATAAAACAATTATCGTTTTATTCAAGAGACCATTCAAGAATAGGCAAAAACATTACGGATTGGGCCTGAATACACTGTATGTATGCCCGCAGGGCTCCATTAAATATAGATTAAATTTTCTTTAAGTCTATTGAGGCCGGAATCCTTCTATGATAAAATAGACGTATCATGTGGAAAAGGACGCGCTTCCCGTCGCCGCTTTTTCTGCGTTTGTGGGAAATACGAAAGAGGAGGTACATAAATGAGGAGCAAACTGTTTATATTGTTATTTCCGCTGTATATATTGGTGTTGGGATTTATCCTGTATATCAATGGAGTGTTCACAGGGTCGGTGGCGTCGCTCAGCAATCTGGTCATCAATGTGGGATTTCTGGTGGTCATCGGCATCCTGTTCGCGATCTCGACCGCCTGCTTTATACGGCTGAACGGCTGCAGCGACGCGCTGGTGAAAGCCGCGGACCGGCTGCGGAAAGAGCAGCAGGAAAAAGGAAATTCGCTGTGGGAGCTTTACGCGGAACGGAAAGATGTTTTCCACAATCCCGCGCTGGACGAGGCGTTTGAAAAATACCAGAAGCGCATGGCGAGGCGTTATACCAAAAAGGGATATTCCGAGTCCTGCGACCTGGAGGAATACATCAATGAAGACCTGCTGGACAGGATCGCTTCGACCCATTACAATTCCGCCATCGCCGGGACCTTGACCGGACTCGGCATCCTGGGCACCTTCCTGGGGCTTTCCATGGGGCTCGCTTCCTTTAACGGAAACGATATCTACACGATCTCCGACAACGTGGGGCCGCTGCTGGACGGCATGAAGGTGGCGTTCCATACCTCCGTTTACGGCATCTTCTTCTCTCTGGTATTCAATTTCATTTACCGGAGCATTATGGCGGACGCTTACGAAAAGCTGGCCGAATTCACAGCGCTTTTTAAGGAGTACGCCGCGCCCGGCACAGCCCTTTCGGACGCCAACGAGCGGGCCATGCTGATCTATCAGGCGAATATGGCCAATTCCATGAAAGCCATCCAGGAGCTGATGAGAGGGGCGGCCACCGAACAGGTCAAGGGCGTGGATATGATCGTCCGGCAGTTTACGGAACAGATGTCGCAGACGATGGGAGCCGATTTCGAGAAGCTCGGCAGGACTTTAAACTATGCCGGAAAGACCCTGGAACAGACCGCCAGGTCGTACCAGGACATGGAAGCCGTCACCCGGCAGCTCCAGGAGGCCAATCGCGATATGCTGCGCGGCATGTCGCAGTTTCTCCAGCGTCAGGAAGAACTGGCCGGCAAGCTGGAAGAACAGGAAAAACAGCTGGAGACCATGTCGAAATTCCTGAATGACGAGATTACCAACCAGTTATACACGTTCAATCAGATGAGGAAAACTTATGAATAATAACAGAAGAAGACGGGCCGTCTTTGAGGAACCCAGCTTCTGGCAGTCCTTTTCGGATATGATGTCCGCCCTGACCCTGGTCTTCATCCTGATCATCGCGATCACGCTGGCGATCTACCGGCAGAAGACGACGGATCTGGAACACACGCAGATGGAACTGAATACGGCGACAGAGGAGCTGGAACTGGCCAAAAAAGATCTCGACCGCTATCGGGAAGAGATCGAAGCCTCCAACAAAGAGCTGGCGGACTCGCTGGCGCAGCTGCAGACAGCGTACGAACAGGCGGCGCTGACGCAGGAGGAGCTGGACAGCGCGTACCAGCAGATCGAAACATCGCAGAAACAGATCGCGGCCGCCGAGCAGCAGATCGCAGCGGCACAGCTGCAGATCGAGGCAGCGCAGCAGGAGCTGGCGGATACCAGGAGCGAATTGCAGGATATCGTAGGAGTCAGGACCGATATCATCGGAGAGCTGCAGAGCCGTTTTACCAATTCATCCATGACGGTGGATCCACAGACGGGTTCCATCACATTTTCGTCGGACGTGCTGTTCGCCTACAACAGCGCGGAGCTGACGGAGGACATCCAGAGCACCCTGCGCGAGATCATTCCCATGTATCTGGGCGTACTGCTTCAGGACAATTATCTCCCGTACATCGCGGAGATCATTATCGAGGGACACACGGATACGG
>CANQYH010000075.1 GCA_947628025.1 uncultured Lachnospiraceae bacterium
GCCCCTGACTGTGATCATGTTCTTCGATCCTCCTTTTCCTCCGCTTATTACTCCCCGTGGCTCTCCATCTCTTTCGAATAATCGACCGCCGCATCCATCTGGATCTGCGAATTCACCAGGACGTGGTAAACGGACTCCGGCATCTCCACCGTCACGCCCCGCTGTACCAGGTACCCTTTCCCGTTCACCCCTACGAACACAGGTTCTTTGTACTTGTCATTATCCTTGAACAGCCGGAACCTCACCATCTTCCCGCCTTTGCGGGCTTCTTTCTTCTCTGCTCCCGCGTCGTTCCCGGCTGCGGCGTCTTTTTTCTGCTCTGCCATCCCGTTCCCCTCCTTAATTTTCCTTATGGTCGTTAAACGTGGACGCACTCTCGATCCGGACCATATACTGCTGCGACAGGATCTCCGTCACTTTCAGCGCTTTCCAGCCCACCGTGGCCCTCTGGTCCAACGGGTCCGCGGTACCTGCGGAGCCCAGCTGCTTGATGATCGTCTCCAGGCCGCCTCCGGCCACCGTCGTCGTCCCGTACGCGTTCGCGCCCCCGATCAGCGTCGAATACACGTCCACGCTCTCCGCTCCGGCCTCTTTCCACTTCTTGGCTTCCGTCGTCTCCACAAAACGTACGTTCTCGATCTCTCCGATCTCACCCTTATAGATCCGCTCCGGGTTCTTATACTTCACCACCTCGATGAACCGCTCGTCCTCCGTCAGGTCAAACGAGCAGTCCGGATGGATGATCCCCCAGAAACTCCCGTTCACCGGCTTCGCGTTCTGCGTCTTCAAGGCCCTCACGGCCATCTTCACCGCCTTGACGGTCAGCTTCATCTCCGACGTGATCTCCGCCCGGGACTCCACCTGCCCCTCCGCATACTGCACATTGGTACCGGCGTTCATGAACTCGCGCGAGATCGTGTCCAGGGTACGTCCCGCCTGGGACCCGATCAGCTCCGTAGCCTCCACGATGTTGTTATCGATCGCGGTCAGGATCAGCACGTCCGACAGCTCCACATAATCGCCGTACTGCTTTACCTCCGCCTCGATCTCCGTCACTTTCAGCGACTTTCCGGACGGAGTGACGCCCTCCGTAAGCGGCGTGAGCGCCTTGGGCAGTTCCTCGTACCGCCTGAAAGCGATCTTCTTGCCCCCGTTCTTCGGGATGTTCCTGGTCTGCGCCCACTGGTCATGCACCAGTTCCGGCTCCGCGTTCTTTAACAGCTCCCGGTCATAAAACGTCTTCATCTCCGCGCTCATGCCGGCGCTTCCGGTCGTGTTCGTATTGTCGAACAGCCGCAGGTCCAGGCCCGTAAGCACCCGATTCGGTTCCATGGTCATTCTCTTCATCATCTTTCTTCATCCTCCCTGGTCAAAATTCTATCGTTTCCCCATTCCTCGCGCGCCGGATCAGTTCGTCGATCTGCGCGTCCGTCATATTGGCGGGATCCATCTTTGCCGTCCCCGCCCCGTTTCCCCCGGTCTGGTTCTCCCGCGGGCGGCTGTAGCCGGAGCGGATCGTCTCCGCCACGCTCTTCTTTGTATCCTCCTGCGCCTGCGCCATCGCCGCGTTCACCAGCTCGTCATGATGGCAGGCCCTGTAAGCCGTGGTCACATCGATCCCCGCCCCTAAGAGCCTCACAAAATCCGGGTTCCGCGTCTCTTTCTGCATGTCGAACCCCGGATACTGCTGCCTGCACGACTCCGCTTCCTGGTCCCAGCGCTTCCACGCGTTCTCCCTCTGGCGGATCTGCTCGCTGCGCTTCTGCGCCTCTCTCAGGCTGCGGTTCTCTGCCTCCATCTTCATCATCCGCTTATACTGCTCGACGGTGACGCCCTCCCTCATGGCTGCGTCCTCGAAAAACGTCTGGTCCGCGTCGATGGCCGCCATGATGTCCGACACTTTTCCCGACGTGACCCCGTACTTCTCGCCCAGCAGGTTCACCAGCGGATCCAGCTCCGCCAAACGGTTGTTCAGGTTCTGCGTCTCGCCCGCGTTCCTCGCCAGGAGGTTCCTGACGCTGGCCATGTACAGATCCTTATATTCCCCGCTCACCAGCGCGTCAAACTCCTGCTGCCGCTGCTCCGGCGTCTTCTGCCCTTTCTCTGTCTCCTGCGCCGCAGGCTTCGGCTCCCCGTCCGCGGCCGGCGCGGCGTCCCCGCCGTCCTTTCCGCTTCCCTGCGGGACCGCCGCCTCTCCGCCGCTTCCTGCGGCCCCGGATGCTCCCGCCCCGGCTCCGCCTCCTGCCGCGCCCCCGTCAAAAAGGCCCAGCTCCAGCATTATGTACCGTTTCCTCATGCTCCCATCCTCCTTTGCTTTTTTTCAGCTTATCACGTTTTTTTCTGCGTTTCCCCCACCCCATCCGCAACCGGCTCAACATCCCCCAGCTCGGCGCATACGAAATCCGGGTACCGCTCCGCCAGCAGCCGGAATCCGGCCGCAGCTGTCCTCACCGTCCCCATAAACTCTCCACTCGCGTCCGGGTCCAAAAGCCCCGCAGCCAGCTCCGCACGCCCGCAGGCCTGGTCCGACTGCCATACCTCCGCCTTTCCCTCCGCTTCCATCTCCGCCATCCGCTCCGCCGCCATACAACAGACCATGGACAGCGCCGCGCATACGATATCGCACCCGGCAGGGAGCCTGTTCGCTTCACTGTATCCCGCGTGCCCCGTCACCTGCATATGTACCGCGGATCCGTCGCAGTACAGCGTCACCCGCGTCATGACTTCACCTCCGCCGCCCTGGCCGCCCGCTGCCTGGCCTGCTCCGCGCCGCCTCCTGCCGCCGGCTTCGCTTCTCCCAGGCTGTTCACCGGCAGGCTGCTTTCCGGTACGGCCGCGGCCGCTCCCCCGCCCGCCTCCTGCCCGTCCGTGCCGATGATCTGCGGCAGGGCTTCCAGGATCCTCGTATCCCCCGTCGTCCTGGCGATCAGCGCCGCCATCTGTTCCATCGCCGACGCCATCTGCTCCATCCTTTGGTACAGCGTCCCGTTCTGGCTCACCCGCCTCAAGACCTCGTCCTTTTTGTCAAAATCCATCATGGATATGACAGCCAGCGCCTGGTCCGCGTTCGCCGGGTCGAACACCCCCATCCCATACAGCTCTTTCGCCAGTTCATTATTGGCGATCCGGCTGTACGGGCTCGCTTTCTGCGCCGACACCGATATATCGAACACCGGCCGCCTCTCCAGCAGCCCCTCGTTCGTCATGCTCACATACGCGGCCTCCCCGTTCGGGCGCGTGATCCGGTAGCACCTGGGGACCGTGTAAAACTGCCGGATCCGCTCGATCACCATCGTCACCACCTCCGCGTACGCGGTATAGCTCCGCTTGATCATGTCCCGGCTCAGCTTCGATCCCGCTTCCTGCAGCGCTGCGATCGCCGATGCCGCCGTCACCCCCGACGTCGTGGAGCCCTGCGAAAAATCCCGGTTCCCGCTGGTCTCTTTCATCTCATCCACTTTCATCGTACGCGCGTTGAGCACCACATCCGAGATCTGCGGAGGCTGGATCTGGCGGATATTATCCTCCCCCACGCTCCCGACTGCTACCTCTACGATATCTTTCGACAGATCCACAAAATCCTCCAGATTGACCCCGCTCCCCTGGTTCACGAAATACCGCGGGCGCTGGAGGTTCGCGTTCTTCAGGATCACCTGGTCCAGCTTATCGATATACTCCTGCGGGTTCACCATGATATCGATATACCCGAACCCCACCGGCATCCCCTTTTCCGGGAACATCACGTCGAACACGAACGGGTACTTCCCGTCCTCGTACCACCCGTTCTCCATCCCCTCCACGTTCTCCGACGCATACAGCACAAACCCCGGGATGAACTTGCAGTAATGCACCACCGTCCGCGACACCACGGCCCCGGCCGCCTCCGCCACGACCCGCTTTTTATAATACCAGTCGATCACCTGGATCTTATCCGTTGTATCGATGTTGGTCTCATAGACATATTCCGGCTTATAGAGGAGCGCCTGCGTCTCGATCTGCCCTTTCAGGAACGGGTATTCCTCCGCCAGCGCCTCCTTATCCACCATATCCACGCTGAACAGGTTCCTCGACTTCTGCAGGTCCTCGATCCCGGGCTGCCAGAACAGGTTGATCACGTCCACCCGTTTCAGGTCGATGTCCCCCAGGCCGTTCTCCTTGTCCTGGTTCCAGAACACCCCGTACACGCTCGTCCCCGTCTTCGGTTTGTCCCAGCTGCACATCGAATACACCTCGTCAAACTCATTCTGTTCCATGATCTTCGGCACGACCTGCGTCAGCAGCTCCGCCGTCGCCTCGTCGGACTCCTCCCTCGGCAGGATCGCCGGGCACGGCATATTGTCCATGAAATCCGCGTGCTTGTTGATGATGCTGTTAAACAGCCACGCGCTCACCGGCCTCGGGTCGTTCTCATTGCCCGGCTGGTTCTGGAACCGGTCCCAATGCTTGCTCTTCCACCATTCCTCCGCGTTCACCACTTTTTCCGTATAGGACGCTTTCGCCTCCCTGTACCTCTGCAGGGTCTTCTCCGCCTCCGCGATCTGCTCCGGGCCGATCGCCGCAGGCCTCCCCGCCGTCTCCGCGCCGGATCCTCCGACTGCCATTCCTGTTCCGATCCTCTCCGCCATACGCTCCTCCTTTTCACATCCTGCTCATACCCGGATCACCCGGTACGTCTTCTCCCGCTCCGCCTTATACAGATCCAGCGGGTCGTCTAACGGCGGCCGCTTCTTTACGTTCTCCCGCCGCGCGATCATATGCTCCATCAGGAAATACCGGCACTCGTCATAGATATGGTCCTCCTGCTTCGTGTCGATATCCTCCACATTCTTCTCATCGTAGACCAGCGCCGGGATCGTCCGTATGAAATCCCGGTTGCTCTCATCGTTAAACACATAAAACATCGAACGGCCGTCCCCATCGAACGCCATCCGGTAGTGGAACTGCATCTTCCCCGCGATCCGGTGGTTGTCCCCCGGGCTCCAGTACACGCCGCTGCGCGCCATGATATCCGCGATCGAATCCCCGCGGCTCCGGTCAAAGATGGACGGGTCCGCGATCCCCAGGATCTTCCGCCCTTTCAGGTTCTCGTCCTCCTCCTCGACCTGCCGGATCCGCCTCGCCTGCTCCGCCGGGTCGATCATAATACCCTTATTCGGCTGCCCCGGCTCGCACCCATACAGCCCCCGGATCCGGTACACGCATCCCTTGTAATCCACCGCGTACCATCCCACCGAAAACGGCTTCGCGTACCCGAAATCGTAGCTTCTCCCCACAATCCAGCCGTCTGGGATCCGGAACGGGCGGATCACATGCGTCCACTGCTGCGTGTCATAATTGTCCGGGTCGTTCCTCCATTCAGGGAACACCTGCCCGCTGAACGAATCCCAGTCCCCGTACAGCAGCGCGTTCTTCTCCGCCTCCGGCATCATCGCCAGCGACGCCACATAATCCGGATTGTTCCGCATCAGGATCGGATTGTCAAACACCGACGACGGTATGAAGATCCGGTCTTTCTCCATCTCCAGGACCTCTCCGCCCGGCATGTTCACTTTCACCCTCTCCCACACCGTCGTGCCCGGCTTCGCCACGCTCACAAACCGCGCTTTCACCCAGATGTGCCCCGGCCCTCCCGGGTTCGCAGTGGATCGGATATACGTCCGCAGCCCCGGCCCGCTCGACCTCGTCCGCGAAAACAGGTACTTGTACTCCTCCTCCGTAAAATGCGTCAGTTCATCAAATCCCACGAAATCAAAATGACGCCCCTGGTATTTCAGCCTGTCTTTCGTATGTTGCATGTTCCCGAAATACACTTTCGCCCCGCTCGGGAACGTCCATACCCGGTTGGTCACGTTGTACCTCGCCCGCGGGAACGCCGGCCCGTACAGCTCCTGGGACCTCGAGATCAGGTCCTCCTGCTCCGGCACCGTCTTCCGGAAGATGATCGCCCTGTAATATCCGATATGCACCTGCCGCAGCGCCTCCGCCAGCAGAAACTCCGACTTCCCTCCGCCGGCCGCGCCCCCGTACAGCGCCTCAAACTCCGGCCGCGACATCATCACCTGCTGCTTCGGCTGCGGCTTCCACAGGATATCAGACGCCCGCAGGTCCGCCGTCCGATCCTTTCCCGTTCCTTTCTGCCGCGTCTTCCCTGACATCTTCCTTTATCCTCTCCATCTCCGCCGGCGTCAGCACCAGGATCCCTCCCGTGCTCTCCGGTTCCGCTTTCTCTTCCATCTTCCGCCATACCTCCGGCTTCCGGTTCTGCAGCCAGAACACCATCGCACGCACGTCCGGCTTCACATACTCGTCCTCCAGGGCCGTCTCCAGCTCCTCTTTCTCCCCGATCCGCCGCCCTTTCTCGTCAAATTCCACCTTTTTCACCTTAAACACCTTGCGGACCTCCACCTTGAACCCCTGCGTCAGCTTAAACAGGCTGTTCTCCACCAGGCTGTCAGCAAATTCTTTTCCGGATGACAGCGCGTCCCGGATCCTCTCATACTTCTTTTTCCATTCTGACAGCGTCGAGCGGCTCACTCCCACGCGCTTCGCGATCTCCTCGTCGCTCAGCCCCGCCATCTTCCAGGCCCGCAGGACGGCCAGGTTCTCCTCTTTCTCCGTCCAGTCCTGCCACTTCCGTGCCCCCATCGCTTTCCTGCCCCCTTTTCCCTACATGATACCGCATCCGCTCCCCCGATTCCCCCACCCCATGGGATGCGCCGGCGCAAGCCCGGACCTGTCCGCTTCCGTCCGTCTCCGCCCACGCAAAAAGGACGCCCGCCAGGCGCCCTCTTTCCTAACCGCGCACGCGCGTACACACACGCGCACGCTTACCCGTCCGCTCCGTTTTCCACCTTATCCACCCCATTTTCCACTATGGCATCCGCCCGGCCGTCCAGGATCTCCCGCAGGCAGAAATCCAGGCTCCCGTCCTCATTCTGCCGCACCATATATTCGGCCCCTTTCCCGGCCTCCACCGCCTCCGCCGGCACATGGAACTCCCGTCCGATCATCCCCGCCAGGACGCTGACCATGATCTGCGACCCATCCGAGATCGCGTTCGCCCTCCGCAGCTCGCGGTCCATGTTCCGCATCCTCCGGAAACTGTCCTCAGACCGTTTCTCCGCCAGCTCCGTTCTTTGTCTCAGACTTCTTTTTCTCTTCACTCCGTTTTCTCCTCTCTTTCCCCGCACGCCGAACAGGCCTCCTCCCGGAGGTCCCCTTTTCCCGCGCGCTCCATTTTACCGCCCCGGGCGGCGCTTCACCCGGACCATACTCCACCAACGTAAAGCGGAAGAACCCGTAACCGCCGTATTCCGGACTCCCCTCGCCCCTCTCGACGCTCCCCTTGTCTATGTAATACCTGCCCCTGTATTCCGCCGGCGTCTTTGCCTCCGCGCGGAAATAATCCCGGTCCGTGATGATCCGGTACTCCGGCTCCGGCCTCCTCAGATTCCTGCTGCAGTTCCATCTCTTCCCCTGCAGCGCCTGGCTCGTCCCCACCGTCCGGTTCGAATACTTGACCAGATAGTCCGCCAGCTGCCGGTACTGCCCTGATTCGTCCAGCGGATAGAGCATCGGCCGCCCCAGCTTTCCCCAGCACTGCTGTACGATCCGTGAATCGATGTAGTTCACCACCAGATGATGATGGCGCGCCCCTTTCTCCCCGATCTCCATCACGTGGACATACCGCAGCTCCTGCCCCAGCTTCCGGTACTCGCCCCGCAGCTTTCTCAGGAACTTCGAGATATCTTCCTTCATCTCCTCCTTCGTCCGGTGCGCCTCCTCTTTCCCCCTGGCATACCCCAGGACCACATGCAGGTCCCCCGGCCCGAAGTTCTCATTCAGCAAAAGACGCAGCCGCCGCGCCGCCTCCCGATTGTTCACCCGCCTCTGCCTCTCCGACATGGGAGCCGTCCTCTTCTTCCTGCCGCCTCCCCTCCTGCCGTACCTGTATGTATAATATTTCTCGTACTCGATCGTACGGCCCGCTTTCGTGATCCTCAGGACATACATGGTCCATCCTCCCGTGTCGTTAAGATAATTGGTTTATCAAGTGTAAAAACCGGGACGCGCCCGGTTCCTTTCCGGCTCCCTGCCACGGCTTTTCTCCCGCGTTTTAGTTTACATAAATCTGCACGGTCTATCCGGCAGGCCGGTTCCCATCCTTGTAAAAGGCCTGGAAATAGGGGCATTCCCCGTACTGCTCCGCACAGCAGAACAGCTCCAGGTATGCCGTCTGTTCCTCCCGGTCCCGGAACCGGAGCTGGTTCCTCATCTCAAAACCCATGTTACTGCGGATCAGCTCACAGGTGATCGTGTAGTCCCATCCTCCCGCCCCGTACCTGTGCGTCACATACATCGGACATATCACTTTCCTGCCGTGCGGCATCTCCCCATCTCCTTTCCTTACCTTATATTTATAAAGAAAAAAAAGCCTCCTGAGCCGGTACCCCGTTCCCGGATACCGGCTCTCTCCGTGCACATCATCCCTGTTCCCGCCACCCCGCCCGGGAGGCCCCCTGGGGAGGCCCTGCGGCCCTCTTCCCGCCATTCCTGTCAGCCTTTCCCGCTCATGAACTCTTCCATATCCATCTGTCCCTTCAGATCCGCCTGCGCCAGCTCGCTGCACATCCCGTCCAGCAGCTCCGCCAGCATTCTCGCGGCCCGCCTCGCCGTCACCGGGTTCCCGCGTCCCAGGGCCTCCCCGATGACCCCCAGCAGCCGCCTGGCCTCGGACAGCCTCCTATCTTCTAATGTCTCCGGCCCATTCCCGCCGGCCCGGTCCGGCTGGGCGCTTCCTGCTTTCGGCCCTGCCGCCTTTGCCCGCTCTTTCTTCTCCTTTTTCCCGCCGGGAGACGCATTTTCTTTCCGCCCCGCGTCCGTCCGCACTTTCTCCGGCCGCGACACTTTCACCGCCGCCTCTTTCTTTTCCGTCTCCTGCTGCCGGTACGCCTCCGCCAGGGGGAACGCCTCGCCGTACAGTTCCTCCCAGTTGTCCTCCACATACCCCCGCTCCGCCAGCGTTTTCAGGGCCTCCCCGGTCTCCGGCCAGCCGCAGACCGCTTTCTCCCCGGTGCGGACCGTCAAAAGTTCCGGCCGGCCGCTCTCCTTTACGACCAGCATCACCCGCCCCACGCCTCCGACCCGTGCGACCATGACCACGTTCCCGCTCGGAGCCACGATATCCATCACATCCGCCTCCGTCAGCTCCCCATACAGATCCAGGCGCAGCCTCACCGCCTCATGCATGCGTTCATATTCGCCCGGCTTCCCGTGGTAATACTCCCGCAGCATCCGCACCAGCAGCGTCTTCTCTTCCGCGCCGGCCTCCGCCTCCATTTCCAGCTCCATCGGCGTCACCTGCTCCTCTTCCCGGAGCTCCCGCTTCAGCTGCCGGATCTCCTCCCGGGTCGCCTCCAGCGGGACCGCGTCCACCACCACCTGCGGCAGCGTCAGCATCTCCGACAGCTTCGCGTACCCGTACTTCCGGTACCGCTCCTGGAGCTCCTCCGAATACCCGCCCTCCGAGTACCGGTCGTTGATCGCGATGTAGCGCGACACCACGTCCCGCGAGATCCCATACTCCGCGGCCGCGAACTCAGCCACCGACCCATAGCCCGAACCCGCCAGCACGTCCGTATCCCTGGCCACTTTCAGCATGTACCCGATCCGCACGAACGACTCCGCCTCTTTCTGCAGTTCATTTCCCAGCCTGTCCCGGAATTCCTCATAGCTCCCGGCCCCGTATTTTCTCAAACCATCCATCTCTCTGTCCTTTCTGCTCCGCGGATCCGCGTCATATCGCCTCCGCCTCCATGAAATCCTCCAAAAGCCCTTTCAGCACCCTGGTATTGTTCTCCTCCTGCAGCTGCCGGATGTTCTCCTCCCGCAGCCTCGCGCTGGAAGCCGCCAGCTCCCGGTCGCGGCTGCTCAGCCGGTTCCGGACCTCTCTCTGCCATTCCCGCAGGAACCCTCGGATCTTCTCAATGCCGGGCTCCTCGTCGTACATCGACCTATGCTGCCGGATCGTCCCGCCCGGCTCCACCTCCAGCGTATAGAAAGGCACGTCCGGCTCCTCCGTCCTGCGCAGGAAACAGATATACGTCTCCCTGCGGCAGATCCGCTCAAAATACCGGTCGCTCGCGCCCGCGCAGTGATGCAGCGCATATCCCTCCGCCGAGATCTCCGCCAGGCTCCGGGGTACGACGACCATGTAAGGATCCGACCGGTACTCATACTTCCCGCGGATTTCCTCCAGTATCTCCTCCGCCCCCGGGTACCTCTCCCGCATCGTCCTCGCGGTCTTCTCCGCCAGCTCCCGGTCTTTCTTTATCCGCTCCATCATTTCCGCTTTCCGGTACTCCTCCACAGCTTCGCCGTGCCGGAGCTTCAGGTCCCTCGGCCGGTAGACCAGCTCATCGGTCAGGTCTTTCCCTATCACCCGGCACATGGACATGTAGTCCTCATACTGCCGGACCACCTGTTTCTCCGGCATCCCGGCGTACCCCGACGCCTGCTGCTTCCGGATATAATGGACGGCCTGCTTCGGCGACATATTGCCCAGCATTGCTTCCATCTCCCGCGGCAGCAGCTTCCGCCTCAGCAGCCAGTCCAGATCCTCCTGCTCCAGCTTCCAGCCCTTTTGGTCCGCCTCCTGCATCCAGGCCACCATCCGGAGCCCGCCGTCCCTGTCGCGGATCCGGTTGATCTTCTGTTTGTCCCTGATCCGGAACACCCCGCGGATGCCGTCCCCCTCCAGGTCCAGCGCACAGCCCGCGCCCGTACAGCTCTCTCTCCATTCTTTCTGCCACAATTCACCCATCAGCCGGTAGAACCTGCCCCTGAAAAGCATCTCCACGGCGGCCGCCTCCCGGTCCGACAGCTTCCCGTTCAGGACCAGCGTCCAATAATCCATGCAGATCCCGCGCTTCGCGAACTGGATATACGCCGCCGCCCGTTCCCGGCGCGTGTACTTCCCCTCCAGGTCCTCCAAAAACGCCTCCAGGCCCTCCGTATACAGGTATGTCCTGTCCGGGAACCGCCAGTTGCCGGTGTTCCTGTCATTCCACCCGATCCAGTTCCTGTAATAGACAGTCTCTTTCCATCCCCTGGATGTCAGTCTCCCGACCACGCGGATATTTTCCTCCAGGTCCGTTTCCCTGCCTCTTCCGCTCCAGGATACCCGCGCCCAGACGAAACTCGCCGCAAAGCCATCCCCGCCAAACGGCCGGATCAGCAAAAGCTTCTCCTCCCGGTCCACGCTCCCGGTCCGTGTCTTCACCCGTACCCGCCGGCCGCATCCCGGGCACACAGCCCATCCATTATGTACCGGCCTTTTTCCATCTTCCCCCCACGCCCCGTCTTTCGGGAAAGAATCCCCGCACGCGCTGCAGGACCAGCATGCCTTCTCTTTCTCATAAAAAAGGAAATCCTCCCCTCCCAGGACCCCGTGCAGCCATTCCCCCAGCCCATCCGGCAGAGGCGGTACGGCGTCCATCTCCCTCCTGACCCGCTCGTCATGCAGCTCCCTGCGCCTTTGCCGGCGCTCGCGGTTATATTCCTGTTCCATCCAGTGGATTTTCCCGCTCTCCGTCCGGGGCCACGTCCCGCACCCTTTCAGCATCTCCCTGGCCAGTTTCCTGTCTTTCCTGCCGGCGAACTCCACCTTATCCTCGAGCGGATCCGTCTTCCACTGGTATTCCAACGGGTCGTACCCGAAAACGGCACTCAGCTCCCACCGGTTCCATTTACCGCTGCTGTCAAGATATAGGGCGTACTCGTACGTTTCCGTATCGATGCAGTACCGCCCCAGCCGTTTCCCGTCCCGGAAACAGTCCAGCACCAGCACTTTCCCGCAAGCCTGCGCCGCCATCACGTTCCCCTGCTTCCGCACCGTCCTCGCCTTCAGCCCGCCCAGCATTTTAAGCTTCATCCCGTCCCGCCTCCGTTTCCTCCAGCCCGTCCGCTCCCAGCCGGTACCATCTCCCCGGCCGGATCCCGTCTTTCACCACGAACAGCTTCGCGCCCTCCACCATGCCCGGCTCCGGTTCCACCAGAAGTCCCAGCACTGCGCCGGCGCATCCCCGCACCACCGGGTCCCGGCCCCTGGCGATGGCGATCCCGCCGCTCTCCGCCGCCTCCGCCCGGTCCTCCCGTACCTGCAGCATACGCCCCTCCGCTTTCCAGGCCCTGTGCGGATGGGACACCATATACACCATCCCCTCCA
>CANQYH010000076.1 GCA_947628025.1 uncultured Lachnospiraceae bacterium
TCTTTCACCCGCAGTTCTTTGTGTTCCCACATCACCATCATGGTGATATACTGCGTATAAGTGAGGTCCAGTTCGTCCAGATAGGGTTTATAAGTTTTCACGATCTCTTTCGCGCAGGCGTAAAGCGGGAAACACAGTTGGTTTTCAAGTTTCAGTGGGTCAAATCGATCCGCCATCGTAGTCATATCTCCTAGTATGAAATCATTTTCTTTGCAAAGTCAGCGGCGGCTTTTTGGTCGCTCTCATTCGGTCTGCCCTTGTGGAGCATCGCAAAGGCGCCCCGGCAGGCGAATTCTTCCTGCGCAACGGGGATATTTTTTTCCGCAAGCAGTTTTTCCACGTATTTGCGGGTGGACCTGACGGCGGCGGACGTGCTGAAATTCACGACTTTGCCGACGGACACATGGATGCCGCTTATGAATTTTTTCACTTCGTCGTCTACGTCAAAAGCGTAAGGCGCGCTGCCGAGAAACAGGATGTCCACGTCGCTGGTCAGCGGCTCGGATACCGTTTTTGCCTCCGCGCCGACGGCCGCTGCGATCGCTTCCGCGATCTTTTTCGTATTGCCGCCTCTTGAATAATACCGTACCGCGATATTCATGTCAAGCGACACCTCACATTCCCAGCGACGCGATCCATTGTTTCCATGCGTCGCTTCCCTGCCGGCCATGAATAACGATACCCTCCTCGATCGGCGTCTGATCGCTCACGCTGTTTTTCAGATCGGACAGCGCATTTTCAAATCCGCTGCTGCCGGACGTCGCGAAGAGAATGATCCTTTTTCCTGCCAGATCGTAGCTTTCCAGAAATGTGTTGACGATCGTCGGCGCAGTGTACCACCAGATCGGGAATCCAAGGAAGATCGTGCCGCAGTCTGCGACAGGAGCGTTCCTGTCCGCGATTTCGGGGCGGGAAGTCTTGTCTTTCATCTCAACGGAACTGCGGGAATTCGGATCCTGCCAATTCAGATCGGCCTGCGTGTAAGGAACCTGGGGACGGATCTCGTAAAGCTCCGCTCCTGTGATTTCCGCGATCTTTTTTGCCGCGTCGGCAGTTACGCCGCCGGCGCTGAAATACGCTACTAATACTTTGCTCATTTTTGACCTCCTAAAAATTTCGCATTTACAAGATTTAATCTTGCGCTATTGATATTGTACCACTTTTTTCCCCGCTGTCAATACGCCGGATCTATTTTTCAGAGAAAGGAAACGGCTGGGCGTTGGATTCGCGATCCGGTTTCGTTTTTCATTGTAAATTCAGAATGATAATGATATAATCAAAACATTGAGATCGTAAGACAAAGATTACGCGAAGGAGACGGGCTATGAATTTTATATTGCAGGGGATCGCTCGCTATGGTACCTGGATCATTCTTCTTTTGGGGTTATTGGTTGCGGCTTTTTTATTGTGGAACGGTTTGGCTTTGGCGAGCCAAAAAAACAGGATCGAGGAGGCTGTGAATCGAAGAAATAAAATATACATATTAAACAATAATTTAAAAGATGTCGAAGAAATCGACGATGAAACGGCGGCCATTACGCCTGACACGATCAGAAAATATGAGACCAGCTTTTATAATATATGTTCCTGGCATGAAATGCTGGTGCAGATCATCCCTATCTTTCCGCTGCTTGGTATCCTGGGAACCGTCGCCGGATTGATCTTGGAGATGCAGTCCGGCGATATGGCCGGGATGATATCTTCTCTCGATGTCGCGTTGGAAACGACCTTATGGGGACTGATCTTCTCTATCGTTCTGAAAGGGATCGACGCGGTTTTCCCCTCGCGGATCATTTACGACGCGGAAGTATTGTTGGACGATCATTATAAAAAACTGAGCATTGCGGAACTGTTTCGGGATTCGCAGGATAAATAGGAAATCATACAGGGAGTGCAGACATATGCGAAGAAAAGGAAGAGGGCTCCGGAACAATGTTCTGATCGACCTGACGTCTCTGCTGGATGTCATATTTATCCTGCTGCTTATCCTGCTCTGCGGTCAGGCTGCCGTCAGCGACGATCTGAATGAGGCGCGGAGCCAGGCGGAATATGCAAAGACCGAGGCGGAGTATGCAAAAGCGCAGGCGGAAGAGGAGAGGCAGTTATATGAGGAACAGCAGGAAGCGTTCGCCAACGTATGGGCCGTCTCGATCATTGTGCCTTACGATGAGAATGAGATCACCAGGAGACAGATCCGCTTTTTAAAACAAGGGGAGGAGATCCAGTCGATCGATCTGATCGGTAACGATACGGCCGGTGCCGTAAATGAATTTAAGGAGAGCCTTGTCAAGTATATCGAACAGAATCAGGGAAAGCCGGTCATCCTGTCGGTCAATGAAAACGACGACTATATTTTATACAGGGACGAGGTTATGGTCGATCGTATATTTGACGAACTGGTACAGGCATACGCCAATGTTTATATTGTTAGAGGAAGTGCAGACGAGGAAACGAGATGATACCTTGGATCATGATGATCGCTGGCACGGCTATGGTTCTTTTGGGCGGCCTTGGCTTAGCGTCTTTGTATATTTATCTTCCGCTCAAAGAAAAGCTGGAGATCGTATATGACAGGGATGAAGAGTTTATTTGGGCGAGACTGGATCCCAGGAAGCGAAAGATCGTCAGATATAAGACAAAGCAGCTTCGAATGGAATTTTTGGTCTTGTGTCTGATCGGATCGATGCTTTTTGGGGTCGGACTATATCTGGGTTATGCCGCGGAGGGCGAAGGTTTTTGGTTCTACCAAAAATTTTATCCGCAGGCAGCGAACGATCAGGTATGGGATGATTTGAACGAAGAGGGACAGTTCGTCTCGGAGAGCGGAAAAGCGTACACCTATTATATCGTTGTTTCGGGCAGAGAGATCTCTCTGTGCGGAGAACCCTGCGCCGACGGCGTCGATCTGAAAGAGAAGCTGTCGCAGATCCGGAGAGAAAATACGGTAATGGTCATCGATAGTTTCGCGGTAGCCTCCGCATATCATTCTGTGGAAAAGGTATTGAATGAACTGGGATTATCCTACGAGGAAACACAATGAAGAAAAGATATCTGTTCGTATTGCTCATGATCGGTTCGCTGATATTTTTGGTGGGCTGGGGCAAGAAACGCGTGGAACTGTTAAACGATAAGAAGCTCATCGATCTGGATGCCGCCATTGAAGAATGTATTCCGGGAGCGAATGCGCCGGAAGCGCCTGAAACGTCGCTGCCTGCGGCCGGCGGCCGATCGGACGAGGAGACGCCGGCAGAAGCAGCGTCTGCGGCAGAAACGACGGATGAAAATGAAACGATCGAGGAGAAAGAAAAGGTCGTTGTCATCTCGGTACGGGACCGGACCGTTACCTATGACGCGGAAGAATATACGGACCCGGATAAACTCAAGGCCAGGATCAGACGGGATAACGGCGAGCACGTATCGTTTCAGTTGATCGATGATTTTGCGGAATCGCACGTTTACAAAAAGGTATTGTCTATTCTGAGCGATTTAAAGGCAGAGACCGGACTGAACTACACGGAAGAATAGGAGAAACCAGGTTATGGACAAGAGAAAAATAATGATTGTCATATCCGTGTTTTGCGCGTGGCTATTCCTGTGCGGGGCAGGCTGGTTCAACCGCACCAAAGTGGTGATCGATACGGAGAACAACCGGGTATATCAATATTGTACGGTCGATACGCTTATTTCTGCGTTTACTCAGAACTATACGGAAGCCAAAAAAACGTATCAGGACGCCATGGTTCTTCTGTCGGGGAAAGTGTCGGGCGTCGGAAAAGACGGCAAAAATCTTGTGCTGACAGGCGCGGTCTCCTCCGATATGACGGTACAGTGTTCGTACGATAAGGAACTGCGTGCGGCGGCGTCCGGCTGTAAGGTAGGGGACAGCGTCGCGCTGTATGGAAAGATCACGGTGGGGATCATTGATAAGGAAATTCATCTGAAAGCGGTGAAAATTGCCGGCGTACCCTCGCTTATAACCTCCGGCGATATGTTTTATCAGTTGGACGGGTCCTCTTTCGATAAAAGGAACGCCGTCAGGATCGCGCTGCATAACGGCGGGGTCGAATATTATATTCCGGTTTCGTGGAGCGGAAAGGACGTCCAGTTCAGCATTGTCGATGAGAAGCTCGGCACGATGGAGGGATACCAGTACAGGCTTAACAAACTGGCCGCGAATGATCCGGTTCCGGAGTCGTTGTTTATCTGTTATTTTGATAATCAAAAGCAGCTGGCCGATTATTTAAATGATTCGGATGAAACGGAACTGATTGAAAAAGCGATCGTTGAAAATATTTTAGGCAGCGTCGGTTCTTTTCCGTCCAAAGAGGTAGATACCTATTACGGCAGCGAATACGATTATTACCTGGGCTCGTATAAAACGGCTTTTGATACCGGGACGGGATATCATACGGAATTTGTGTTTCAGGCAGACGGAGAAGAGGGCATCGTTGTGATGATCTATGTGT
Organism: uncultured Lachnospiraceae bacterium; assembly: GCA_947628025.1. Classification (GTDB taxonomy): domain Bacteria; phylum Bacillota; class Clostridia; order Lachnospirales; family Lachnospiraceae; genus UBA3402. The sequence continues at coordinate 4,467 of CANQYH010000076.1, forward strand.
ATAAAGAAGCCAGACATTTATCGGATGTAATGTTTGTTTCACGTTTTCTGGAAATAAAATAGTATATATGGAAATAGAAACTGTTCGGGGCGGCGGAATGCAGATCGGATTCCGCCGCCCCTTTTGGCTGTATTTCTTTCGGGATCAATGATGGTATGCTCCGGAATGGTGGCTTTCGTCGCAGTGCTCTCCGGACCAGTCGCAGATCGCGCCGCTGTGGCCGTCGATCTCAAATTCGAAGTCCATGCCGTCGTAGTGGATGGTTCCCTCGTACAGGATATGGCCGTCGTCGTAGTCCGTTTCAAAGTCGCAGATGTCTCCTGCCGCAGCGCCGGGGACCTGGGAGAGCGCCAGCTGTTTGGCCTCTTCGGCGGTCAGCGATGCGGAACCGGAGGAAGAACGCTGCTTTGCCTCCCGGTCGTAGCTGAGTACGGTCCCGCTGGCGGCGTCGATCTCGTATTCGTATTCCGTGAAGCTGCCGTCGTAGAATTCGATCTCATAGACCTGCTTTCCGTCGTCCCGGTCCAGCTTGCATTTCGTGAATGTGACCTGATCTTCGGTCAGTCCGGCGTGGCTGAGGGCGCTGGCCTTGGCGTCGTTTTCGGAGATATTGCCGGAAGAGGGATTCGCCGCCGCCGGGGCCTGGGCAGGGGCGGTGGAGGGAGCGGCGAAATATTCCGCGTCGAGATCGTACTGGATCACGTCTCCGGTATAGGGATCGATCTCATAATCGTATTCCGTGTAATCGTTCCCGTAGAATTCCACTTCGTAGACCTGGCGTCCGTCATCCCATTCCAGCGCACATTTGACGAAAGAGGCCTGTATGACCTGGCCGGTGAGAAGCTCCGCATGGGCCAGCGCTCTGGCCTTGGCATCATCGGCGGAGATCATGCCGCTTGGGTCTGCCTGCGCTGCCGTTTCGTTTTGGGCGGGGGAGGGCGCCGGCGCGGTATAGCGTTCCGCGTCGAGATCGTACCGGATTACGTCTCCGGTATAGGGATCGATCTCATAATCGTATTCCATGAGATCGGTTCCGTAAAATTCGATCTCGTAGACCTGGCGGCCGTCCTCCCAATCCAGCCTGCACTCGACGAAAGTGGCCTGATCGGCGGAGAGTCCCGCGTGCGCCAGGGCCTTTGCTTTGGCGTCGTCGTCGCTGATCATGGCGCTTGGCTGATTGGAAGCGCCGGAAGCGTTCGTAGCTGCGGGTACATTGGGGACTTCTACGGTCACACTGCCGGAACGGACCAGGAAAGGATCCGTTTCCGGTGCTTCTGTGGTCTGCTCCGCCACGTTGTAGCTTTCCTTATCCGACGGAGGATTGGCTGCGCTTTTTTCCGGAACCGTTTCGCCGCCGGCCGGCACCAGGGTCTCTTGCGTGGTTTCGTTTGATCCGTTGGATCCCGCGGTTTCGTCTGCGGGATTTTCCGCCGCTGTGGTTTGGCTGCCTGCGGGGTTCGCTGCCGCCGTGGTCTGGCTGCTTGCGAGACTCCCCGACGCCGCGTTTCCGCCGTTTGCGGGCGTGTTGCTGTCGATCACCTTGCCGGTCAGGGCTTCGATATCATATTGATAGGTTTGGCCGTTTGCGGTGAATGCCACATGATAGTAATCCATGCCGTTCTGAGTGCCCATGTCCATGCCGGAAAAAGTAACCTGTCCGGAAGTCAATCCCGCGGCGTTTAGTGCCGCCTGCTTCGCGCTGTCAGCGCCGATATATGCCATTTTATCCACTCCCCGGGAGCAGCCTGCCAGCAGAGCGGCGGTCAATGCGATCATACAGAATGTTACACGTTTCTTCATATTTATATACCCCCTTCTGTTTTATGATCTCATTTTAAACGGCAAACATGAAATCTACATGAAATTGGGAGAAATTTTCAATTTTTTTTCTGCCTTTTTCAGGCGGGCGGCAGATGCAGCGTAAAGGAGCTGCCGATCTCCGGAATGCTTTCCAGGGTCATATATCCGCCGTGCAGCCGGGCGATCTGATCGACCATGGCCAGACCCAGGCCTGCGCCGGAGGCGTCTGTGCTGCGGGAGGAATCTATCTGGTAAAAACGCTGCCAGATCTTTTCCTGATATTCTTTGGGGATGCCGATGCCGTCGTCCCGTACCGAGAGCAGGATCTCGCCGTGCTCCTGGCGGACGGACACCCAGACATGACCGTTGGGGCGGCCGTATTTGAACGCGTTGTCGATCAGATTGCGCAGGAGCCGGGAGAGCAGGGCTGCGTCGCCGCGGACGGCGGCATCGGCGGAGAGATCGGCCGTTATGCGCGAAACATCATAGTTTCCGTCCCGAATCACCTGTTCCGCCAGAGTGTTCAGGCGGACCGGCTCCATGGCTGGCTGCTCCGTCCCCTGTTCCAGGCGGGTTATGCTCAGCAGCTGGGCGATCAGATCGGACATCTTCAGAGCCTGCCGGTAGATCATGTCCAGGGTCTCCTGCCGGTCCTCCGGCGTTTCATCGTATTTCCGGGCGTATTCGCAGGCCCCTTTGATGATGGACACGGGGGTGCGCAGCTCATGGGAGGCGTCGGCGGTGAACTGTGTTTCGGCCTCAAACGAGCGCTCCAGACGTTCAAACAACTGGTCAAAGGTGCCGGCCAGCCGGGAGAATTCATCGCTGCCCGGCGGCAGGCCGATGCGTTTGGACAGGTCTTTTGCCTCATTGATGGCGGAAGCGGCCGCGCTGATGGTATCCAGGGGCCGGAATGAACGGCGCACGATGAGATATCCTCCCGCGGCGGCCAGCAGTACAAACAGCGGCAGGGCGATGGCGGCCATCCGGAGCAGGTTGCGGGTGACGTATTCATTTTCGGGCGCTTGTATAAGACCGCGTATCCACAGGCCGCGATCCCAGCCGGAGGGGACCCACAGATCCAGCATCAGATATTGGTTCCCGGCCGCGGAGACGGTGCGTATGCGGCCGCTCTCGAACGCTTCTGCGGAGGAGAAACCGACGGGTACCTGTCCGGCCAGGAGCGCCTGGTTCTGATGATAGACCAGGGTGGTTACGCCGTTTTGGTAGAATCGGAATCCCTCGTCAAACTCCAGATTTCCGTCTGCGTAAGACACACAGGCGGCGTTGGAGCGCAGCGTCTGGCTCAGCAGGCTGCGGTAGGTCCGGTCCGTCACGGAGCGGCTGATGACCAGCATGAATGTCAGCATCAGACCGGACAGCAATGCCATCAGCAGAGTGAGCCAGAGAGTGATCTTCCATTTGACCGATCTTTTTTTCATAAATGCCTCCCCGGTCACTGCGCCCGCAGCACCCAGCCTGCGCCCCGGATCGTGTGGATCAGGCGGGGTTCGCAGCCGTCGTCGATCTTTTTGCGCAGCTTGCTGATATAGACGTCGATATTGTTGGAGCTGCCGGCGTATTCATAGTTCCAGATCTGATCCTCCATCTGCTCGCGGGAGAGTACGACCCCCTGGTTGCGGATCATGTATTCCAGCAGCGTGAATTCTTTCGGCAGCAGCGGGATCTCCCGGCCGCCCCGGAAAGCGGTCCGCCGTTCGGTGTCAACGGTCAGGTCGGCCAGCGTCAGGAGATTGCTGCGGCTGCCGGCGTGTTTGCGGGTCATGGCGCGGATACGTGCCAGCAGCTCGTCGAAGTCAAAGGGCTTGATCAGATAATCGTCCGCCCCCATGTCCAGACCTTTGACCCGGTCGGCGACCGCGTCCTTGGCGGTCAGGAACAGCACCGGGACGTCCGCTCCCTGCTCCCGGATCCTGCGCAGCACCTCGTAGCCGTCCAGCTTCGGCATCATGATATCCAGGATCAGGGCGTCGTAGCCGGCTCCCCGGAAATAGTCCAGCGCTTCTTCCCCGTTAAAGCATCCGTCCACGCTGTAGCCGGCTTTAGTCAGGACCTTTACGATCAGACGGTTCAGATCCCTCGCATCCTCCGCGACTAAGATTCTCATATGTATCATCCCCCGTTTCTGCGGTTTTTGATACGATTATCTTACCGCGGAACGGGGGATTATGCAAGGCAGGAGGGAAACTTTACATTCTAAAAGGGGCCGCCGTCCGGTGCGCAGGCTATGGGCAGGTGCAATGGAGGCAAAAGAGCGCGGCGTGGTGTTCATGAACCGTGGCGTCTGCAGAGACGGGCGATACGGGGAAACAATCGAATTTTAGATGAATTTTTGTAAAAGGCTTGATTTTTGGCGGTATCTGTAATAGGATTTTTATACCAGCCAAAGTTAGGAGGTGACAGAGTATGCTGGATACGAAAGATCTGGAGATGATCGCGGAAATCATGGAGCGGTCTCTCAAACCAGTGAAAGAAGACATTGCTGAAATAAAGCAGGATGTCGCCGTACTAAAGAAAGAGATGGCCGAGGTGAAGCAGGACGTTGCAGTGCTGAAGCAGGAGATGGCCGAGGTGAAACAGGACATTGCGGTGCTGAAGCAGGAGATGGCCGAGGTGAAGCAGGATGTCACGACGCTGAAACAGGATGTCACGACGCTGAAACAGGATGTCACGACACTGAAGCAGGAGATGGCCGAAGTGAAGCAGCGCCTGAGCAGTCTGGAAGACAGGATGACTCGCCTGGAGCTGACGGTTGAGAACGTGATGGAAAAGCAGATCTCGATCGTTGCGGAGGGGCATCTGGATCTGTCGCGGAAGCTGGATGAGGCCGTGCGGGTGCAGAGCGAGATGGAGATGATCAAGCTTCGCCTGACTGCTCTGGAAAACGAGGTCTGGAATCCGAGGATCCGGAGGAAAACCGGACAGAGGCACAGAGGAGCGGTCTGAACGCTTTTTACAAAAGAAAAAACACAATGTACATAAAGAAAATGCTGTGTGGCCGGTTTGCGGCCGGTTCGCACAGCAAGTTAAAGCAGGGATGTGTCAGGATGGGGCTGCGTCAGAAAATCTGCCGGGAAAAGCCAGGGGAGAGATGCGGAATGTATTCCGTACGAAATAACTGCCATGGAGTTTCCGGCATGGGACGGAGATCCGCTCCTGGCGGCATCCCTGCTTTCTTATTGGCGGCTGTTTTCCCGCGTGGTTCCGCCGTAAGCGTAGCGGACCGGCAGGCAGACCAGAGGCGGCTTCATGGAGGAATCGTCCTGGAGCAGAAGCTGGACGCAGAGTTCCGCGATCTCCGATACGGGCTGGACGATGGTGGAACAGGCGTAATCGCAGTCCCCGAAATTCCTCACGCCGTCGAAGCCGATGACCTGCACGTCTTCCGGAACGCGCAGGCCCATACGTTCCAGCATTTCTATGATAAAGTAAGCCAGCCGGTCCGTGACGCAGAAAAGACCGTCAAAATCCAGCCGGCCGTCGTGGAGATGGCTTCTCAGAAAAATTTCGAATTCGTCAAAGGACTCTCCGTCCTCCAGGATCTTCATCGTATAATTCAAATGCCTGGCCAGGCATCCGTTCTCAAAACCAGCTCGGCGCTTGTTCGGTTCATTGGTGAGAGAGGAGCCTACCCGCAGAAACGCTACGCTGCGGCAGCCCAGATCTGCCAGCTTTTCTGCGGCCAGCTGTCCGCCTGCAAAATTATCGCTGGCTACGCAGGGAATATTAGGTCCCAGATAGCGGTCAATGGTAACGAAAGGAATGTCTTCGTCCACGACCAGATTGGGGTCGTAGGTGAGGCCGATGATGCCGTCCACTTTGTTTTGGCGGGCCATATTGATGTATTCCTGTTCCGTGTTGGGAGCGTAGTCGGTGCAGCAGAGAAGCATCCGGTACCGGCGTTTCAAGAGGGCCATATTCAGCTGGTAGATCAAATGGGAAAAAAACGGCGTGTAAGAGTTGGGGATCAGTACGGCCACAGTATAGGTCTTATTGGCTTTCAGTCCCTGGGCATAGCTGTTTACCTGGTAATCCAGCTTTTCGATGGCGGCTTCGACCCGGATCCGGTAGGCGTCCCCGACAGGCAGTCCGTTGACGACCTTGGATACGGTACCTAACGCTACGCCGGCTTCTTTGGCTACATCTTTCATTGTGGGGGCAGGATTTGCTTTTTTCATGATCGTCTCCATTCTTCTGCGTGCTCTGTACGGAAAAAGCATCCGGTATTTTTGGGCTTCGATTCGTTTTAAGTATAACATAGAATCTTTTATTTGTAAAGTCTTATCAAATAAAATTTCACGAAACGTTTCACAATATCAGAATAAGAATCGCTGAAATAAGAATTGAAATATTGCACAAAAGTAAAACGGATATATGTGCATTTTCGCCAAATGTGAAAAATGATATAAAAAGCTGCAAAATCTATGTTGACAATCTTGTGGGAAAGTGCTATTGTATTCCCAACAAATTAAAATAACGTTTCACGAAAATATGAAATAAAATTCATGAGATCGCGGAACGTGTCCGCAAACGGGAGAGCGTATGAGGTGCGCCGGCAGAATGTTTGCAGAGGAAAATCTGCGAACCAGGATGACGTTCGGACGGTCCGGCCGAGAAACGCCGGGTGCCTGCACATGGGTACTTCACACGGGAACCTGCGGGACGGACAGAAAGGAGAGGCATTATGAGCAAGAAAAAGGCAGCCAAAACGGCGGCCGTGGGCAAGCCGAGATCCGGCAAGAGCCTGGGACAGCGGATCCTGGAGAACTGGCAGCTCTACGCGATGCTGGCCGTGCCCTTTATCCTGACGCTGATTTACAAGTATCAGCCCATGTACGGGATCCAGATCGCTTTCAGAGATTTTGTGGCGACCAGAGGTTACTGGGGCAGCGAATGGGTGGGCTTTAAGTGGTTCACGAGATTTTTCAACGCGCCGACGTTCTGGAGGATGATCAAAAACACGGTGCTTCTGAGCCTGTACAGCCTCCTTTGGAGTTTCCCGATCCCGATCATCCTGGCGCTGATGATCAACCAGCTCCGGTTCCAGAAATTTAAGAGGGTGACCCAGACCGTTTTGTACGCGCCGCACCTTATCTCTACCATGGTCGTCTGCGGTATGATCCGGATCTTCTTAAGTCCCTCCGGCGGTCTGATTAACCTGATCGCGGGCACGAACATCGACTTCATGACGCAGTCGAGTGCGTTTCGGACCATTTACATAGCTTCCGGCATCTGGCAGGACGCAGGCTGGGGCATCATCGTTTATATGGCTACGCTGGCCAATATCGATACGTCCCATTATGAGGCGGCAAAGATTGACGGAGCCAGCATGTTCCAGAGGATCCTCTACATCGATATTCCGGAGCTGCTCCCGACCATCGTGCTGATGCTGATCATGGCGGCCGGCGGACTGATGAACGTGGGCTTTGAGAAAGTATATCTGCTCCAGACGGATCTGAACAAGGCCACCAGCGACACCATCGCGGTGTACGTGTACCAGCAGGGTATCGAGCGGGCCCAGTACAGCTACTCGACAGCCATCGGCCTGTTCAACACGGTGATCAATATCATCCTGTTAATCATTGTCAATAAGATTACGAAGACGCTTTCCGAAGACGTCAGCTTCGTATAGGAGGTGGAAGAGATGGCAAAAAGGAAAAGTGGAGAGCTTCACGGTTTCTCTGAGAGGACCAGCGATATCGTTCTGGTCGTGATCTGCGCCATATTCCTGT
>CANQYH010000077.1 GCA_947628025.1 uncultured Lachnospiraceae bacterium
TCCTTGATACACCCGTTGATAAAGTGCGGCGCGGCGAGACTGACCAGCACCCGGTCATGACCGATAATTCCGATATGGGCAACCAACGTCCATGTAGGCTTATCTCCGTTCATAGCCCCGATCACCGTCACCGGCGTAGGATAAAGCGCCAGCAGCGATCCAACATTTTTCTTCATGATCCAGAACCCTCCTGACTTGCAAATATATTCTGACATCGTGTCAGCATCGTTAGTATAGCACCTTTCTGACACAGTGTCAATACTCTGTTTCCATAAAATCCATCTTTTACATTTTATCCATAATTCTGTTCACATTTTGCATAAGCCTAAATCAAGTGTATAAAAAAATCTTTCCAACCCGAAAGCTCGGAATTGGAAAGAGAAGTGAAGCAAAGATGACAGGCTGGGCACTTTGTCAGGATTGGTAAAAACCCTCATCGCTGAGGCTAGACCATTTCAGATACATCTCTTTATAGTTTTCTTTGATAAATGCCTGGATGCCATGGATCTCCCGGTCAGTCAAAACGCCACGATTCTGGAGGACGCTATCTCCGTTGCTCTTGACAAAGAACTTTGCTGAACCCGCTTCCGTGAGCTTTGAATCGCTGGCATGGACATGCATACACTCAATGATACAGTGGGATGTGAAGTAGAGGTAGTACCCGTAAACCTTAAAATCATAATACTTAGGCATCGGCCAGCCCCTCCATAAAGCGCTGATTGCGCTTCAGATAGTCCAGTACAATGTCCAGTTCTATATCGTCCATGCTGGTTTCCAGTACTTCTCCATAGACGGAAAGAACAGCGGCCCTGACTGGGCATCTTAGGTTGAGCACTTTGATGTTTCCGGCACTTTTAGTGAAAGCGTAACCGTTAACGATCACATCTGCATGAGAAGCGACTTGCTGAATATCACACATATTGAATCCTCACATCCTTTATTGGGGCCAAAAAAGCCTGCGGATCAAAGTACAAGTTTTGCAAGATAGGAACCAGGTCGATATATTCTTCCTCTTCCAAAGAAGCGTTATCGTATTTGGCCATAGCGACAAGATAACCGTTGTCCCACCGGATAACCCTGGTATATCGCTCCAGATGAGAGGATGTCCGGAAACGAATCACATGGCCGCCAAAGGAGAAACTTGTAAAATTGCCGCTGCTGCTCAAAACAGCTTGATTTTGCTTGTTCATCTGTTATCATGCCTCCTTTCCATCCTATATGATATGAAAGCTGCTATGCTGTTATTATACCATGCGGGAAAAACCAATACAAGGTTTATAATGGGGTCCAAAAAAAGATTCCGGATCCGTTTCTATAGCTTTGCGCTTCGTCCCCGTACCGGCACAGGCATATACCAACGCCGCAGAAAGGCTTGCGCGGCCAGGCCATTGGATACCATCATCCAATCCCCCCCGTCGGCGTAAATAGATCGATCGTACAGCCATCCCGGCGCTCTCCAACTGCCTGTCGCCTGTCCATCCGTCCATATCCGTATCATTTCTCCCTCCATCCCTGCCGCCGCTTCCCAAAGCAGTGAAAAACCAGCAATAACCGGCCGGCAGATCCAAATGGTCTTGACAAAGCTGCATGGCAAATCCAAAAGATTCTAACAAACCCGCATGGCAGATCCAAAAGCTCTTAACAAACTCTTAACAAACCTGCATGGCAGATCCAAAAAAGTCTTGACAAACTCACACGTTCAGGCGATAATAGTCTTTGTCTGATTATCACTTTACCATGGTAGCATGGTAAAGTAAAACAGTACAGAGCCTTTAAAAGGAAACCAGAAAAACCCCGGTGCGGACAGATCTGCAAAGACATATGCAGACGCAGACCGGATATTGCCGCAAAAGGGCAGAGGAGGAAAATTATGAAGAAAAGAATGATCACAGCGATACTGGCGCTGGCAGTTGCCACGCTCACCGCCTGCGGAGGAAGCGCTTCAGCCGGAAGCGGGAGCAGCGAGGCTCCAGCAAACCGGCTGGAGGAGATCCTGCAGCGCGGATACATAGAAGTCGCGACCGAACCGTATTTCGCGCCCCAGGAATTTATCGATTCTTCCAAAGAGGGCGACGAACGCTATGTGGGCTGCGATATCGAACTGGCGAAATACATCGCCGATCAGTTAGGCGTGGAGCTGCGCATCGTTCCGCTGGAATTTACCGCGGTACTGAGCAGCGTTACGGAGGGCAAATACGACCTGGCGATCTCCGCGCTGGCCTATACCGCCGAGCGGGCGGAAGCCATGAACCTGTCCGACGGATACCATTTTGAGAGCGAGACGTACGGACTGCTGGTCCGCGAGGAAGACATCGACAAATACCCGGACCCCGAGTCCCTGGCGGACGCCGTGATCGTGGCGCAGAGCGGGTCTTTGCAGGAGAATCTGGTCAATGCGCAGGTCCCCGCCTACAAGGAGTTTAAACGGGTCTCCGCCACCACCGACGGTTTCCTGATGGTCCAGGAGAAAAAGGCCGACGCGGCCGCCACGGAGATCGCCACGGCCGAGCTTTACGCCGCGGCCAATCCGGGACTCGCCATCGCCAACGATTTCCGTTTCGTGATCGACCCCAGCACCAGCGGCACCCGCATCGGTATGCTCAAAGGGGAAGAAGAACTGACCGCCAGGATCAACGAGATCATCGCGGAAGTCCTTGAGGCCGGACTGTACGAGGATTGGTACGCGGAATACACCGAATACGCGTCCAGCCTGGGCATCGAATAATCCGCCGGCCGCTTCCCTGCGCAGGAACCGGAAAGCGCAGGGAGAGTCCGGCGGCCGAGAAAGAAAGGGATCCATCGCACTATGTTTCTGGAAAATATGATCAAAATCTGGCAGCGCTATTATTATGTGTTCATCGACGGTCTTTTCGGGACGCTGTGGCTGGCGCTGATCACCGTCGTGTTCGGCACCATTCTGGGGACGCTGGTGGCGCTGATGCGGCTGTCGCGGTCAAAAATACTGTATGCGATCACCAGCGTTTATATCGAGGTCCTGCGCGGTACGCCGATCCTGCTGCAGCTCTATTTCTTCTGGCTCCTGCTGCCGAAGATCGTGCCGTTCTCCATGTCTGACACCACCTGCATCATTGTCGCCCTGATCGTCAACAGCAGCGCTTACGTGGCCGAGGTCATCCGCGCCGGGATCCAGGCGGTAGACAAGGGCCAGACCGAAGCGGCCAAAAGCCTCGGCATGTCCGACGGACACACCATGCGCTACATCATTCTCCCGCAGGCTGTTAAAAATATCCTGCCGGCCCTGGGCAACGAGTTCATCGTGATGGTCAAGGAGACCTCCCTGGCGTCCGTCTTTTTCGTAGGCGAACTGATGACCGCTTATAAAACGGTCCAGTCCTCGACGTTTCTGGCGCTTCCGTCCCTGACCATCGCCGGAATCATTTATCTGATCGTAACCTTTATTTTGACCAAGCTTTTAAGGTTACTGGAAAGGAGGCTGCAGGCCAGTGACTAAACAGGTACAGAACCAGGTCATTCTCCGAGTGGATGGCCTGTCCAAAAGCTTCGGCAAACTGCATGTTTTAAAGCAGATCGACCAGCACGTCAATCTGGGCGAAGTGGTCTCCATCATTGGACCCAGCGGCAGCGGCAAGAGCACGTTCCTACGCTGTCTGAACCTCCTGGAACGTCCGGAGAAAGGACATATCTGGTTCGACGGCGTGGATATCACGAAGAAAAAGATCGACATCGACAAACACCGCCAGAAGATCGGCATGGTGTTCCAACATTTTAACGTATTTCCCAATCTGACCGTCCTGGAGAATATCACGCTCGCGCCGGTCCTGGAGAAAAAGGAACCGAAAGCGCAGGCCGCTGCCAGGGCGGAAACGCTTCTAAAGCAGGTGGGACTGCTGGACAAGCGCGACGAATATCCCCGCAAGCTATCCGGCGGTCAGAAACAGCGGCTGGCCATCGTGCGGGCCCTTGCCATGGACCCCGAGGTCATCCTGTTCGACGAACCCACCAGCGCCCTGGACCCGGAAATGGTCAAGGATGTCCTAAACGTCATCCAGACGCTGGCGGAAAGCGGCATGACCATCGTGATCGTCACACACGAAATGGGATTCGCCCGCGAAGTCAGCGACCGGGTGCTTTTCATGGAAGACGGCCAGATCGCGGAGGAGGGCACGCCGGATGAGATCTTCGGACACCCGAAAAACCCGCGGACGGCGGAATTTTTAAGCAAGGTATTATGACGCGGCGGGCGGAACCTTTCTTACCGGCCGCGGCAGACGCTAATCATATACTGTAGAAGAGAGGAATCGATTGGATCATGACGGATCTGGAACAAATCGAACAGTCCATAGCTAAACGCGAGGCCGCGATCCTCGACGCCAACGATAAGATCTGGAGCTACGCGGAGCTCCCCTATGAGGAATACCGTTCCTCCGCCCTGCTCTGCGGCCTGCTGGAAAAAGAGGGCTTCACCGTGGAAACCGGCGTCGCCCATATCCCCACCGCATTCATCGCCAAATACTCCAGAGGATCGGGCAAACCGGTCATGGGGATCCTCGGAGAATTTGACGCTCTGGCCGCATTGAGCCAGCAGGCCGCGACGCCGGTCAGGACTCCCGTCATTTCGGGCGCTCCCGGCCACGGCTGCGGGCACAGCTGTCTCGGCACAGGCGCTCTGGCCGCGGCCCTGGCTGTCAAGGATCATCTGGACGCCTGCCGGAAAGACGGAACCATCGTCTATTACGGCTGCGCCGCTGAAGAAGGGGCCGGCGCCAAGCAGTTCATGGCGCGGGACGGCCTGTTCGACGGTGTGGACTTCGTCTATACCTGGCATCCCGCCGCGCGCAACGAGGTCCAGCAGCAAAACAACGTAGCGATCATGGGCGCTAATTTTGAATTTTTTGGGCGTTCCGCCCACGCAGGCGGCAGTCCCCATCTGGGGCGCAGCGCCCTGGACGCGGCGGAGCTGATGAGCGTCGGCGTCAATTACCTGCGAGAGCACATGATCGACCAGGCCCGGATCCATTATGCCTATGTGGATGCCGGCGGCACCTCCCCCAATGTGGTCCAGGATCATTCCCTGGTAAAATACGAGGTCCGCGCTCCCAAGGTCCATCAGATGAAAGAATTGTTCGAGCGCGTCGTCAAGGTTGCCCGCGGCGCAGCCATGATGACGGAAACCGAAATGCGCTATGAGGTCACGATGGCGTTCTCCGACTATGTCCCCAACGATGTCCTGGGCCGCTTCGCTACCAAATGTATGATGGAAGTCGGCGCGCCGAAATGGGAGGAGACGGACTTCGCTCTGGCAAAATCTTTCCTGGAATCCTACGATCCGGCGACGCTGGAAACCATTCGGGCGGAGATCGCCGCCGATTTCGGCGCGGACCGGCTGGCAGAGCTCCTGCAGAAGCCTCTGGATACCGAAATACATCCTTATACGGACGGCCCGCACCCCTACCACTCCGGATCCACGGACGTTGGCGACGTGGGATATGCGGTTCCGACCCTGAATCTGAACGTAGCTACCTGCTGCCTCGGCAATGTGGGGCACACCTGGCAGATGACCGCCCAATCCTGCAGTCCGCTGGCACATAAGGGCCTGCTGACTGCCGCCAAGATGCTGGCGCTCTGCACGATCCGGACCATGCAGTCTCCGGAAACGATCAGGGCCGCCTGGGAGGAATACCGCGCCCGGACCGGCGGTGTCTACCACTGCCCGCTGCCGGACGGCGCGATGCCCCCGGTCGGAAGATACTGAGCCGAAAGCACATTTCTCTCCCACCATCGGGCAAGCCAAAAGCAGCCGTACGCTTAAAAGTGCGCACAAGCTTCGAACTCCAACCAAAACCACGGTAAACCCGCAGCAGAACGACGTCTTCAGTCGGGAGATACTGAACCCAAAGCCTGCTCCTCTACCGCAACCGGGCAAGCAGAAATCAGCCGTATGCTCAAAAGTACGCACAAAGCCAAACCCTCACACATCATAGCCGCGGTCGATTCCGCAGTCGATCCATACCAAACAAAACAGGGACCGCAGGCAAATGGAAACCCATTCCATTCTGCCTCGGTCCCTGTTCTTATCGTCCTGTATCTCAAAACAATTCCCAATAATTCCTGAAAAAATATCCCACCGCGCGAACCGGTTCGGTCCCTCCCGGATGTCTTTCTTTCCGCAGAGCCGCACGAACCGCCCCGATCATCTTCCTTTCCGCAGCTCTGCCCGCGCCGGCGTCCCAGAACGTCACGCTTCCGCCATCTGTCCCGCCATCCCCGCCGGGATCTCCGCATCTTTCGGCTCCTCCGCACGGCGGTTTGCCCGGATCCGGCGGAAGATCTCCATAAATTCTTTGCCGGTGATGGTCTCTTTCTCGATCAAAAACTCTGCGATCTGGTCCATCGCGTCCCGATTTTCTTTCAGGAGCCGTTTCGCCTCCGCATAGGCGTCTTTCAGCATCCGCATCACTTCCTGGTCGATCTCGGCCGCCGTCGCCTCGCCGCAGTTCAGCACCGTCCGGCCGCTCAGATACTGATCCTCCTGGGTCGCCAGTCCGATCAGACCGAATTTTTCCGACATACCGTACTGGGTCACCATGGCTCTAGCAATATTGGTAGCTTTCTCGATGTCATTGGCGGCGCCTGTCGTCACCGTATCGAAGACCAGTTCCTCGGCGGCCCGGCCAGCCAGACTGACCACCAGCATGGCCCTCAGCTCTTTCTCCGAATTTAAGAATTTCTCCTCTTCCGGCACCTGCATCACGTATCCCAGCGCGCCCATGGTGCGGGGAACGATCGTGATCTTCTGCACCGGCTCGGCGTCTTTCTGCAGGGCGCTCAAAAGCGCGTGCCCCACTTCATGATAGGAAACGATCCGGCGCTCCTCCTTGCTCAGCACCCGGTCTTTCTTCTCCTTGCCGACCAGGACTACCTCTACCGCCTCGAACAGGTCCTTCTGGCTCACCGCCTGCCTGCCGTTCTTCACCGCCAGGATCGCGGCCTCGTTGATCATATTCGCCAGATCGGAGCCCACGGCGCCGGAGGTCGCCAGCGCGATCGCATCCAGATCCACCGTCTCATCCAGCGCCACGTTCTTCGCATGGACTTTCAGAATGTTGACGCGCCCTTTCAGGTCCGGCTTGTCCACGATGATCCGCCGGTCGAAACGTCCCGGACGCAGCAGAGCCGGATCCAGGATCTCCGGACGGTTGGTCGCCGCCAGCACCAGCAGCCCTTTCGAGGAATCGAATCCGTCCATCTCGGACAGAAGCTGGTTCAGCGTCTGCTCCCGCTCGTCGTTGCCGCCCCCGAAACGGGAATCGCGGCTCTTGCCGATGGCGTCGACCTCGTCGATAAAGATGATGCAGGGGGCGTTGTCCTGGGCCTGCTTAAACAGATCGCGGACACGGGACGCGCCCACGCCCACGAACATTTCCACGAAATCCGAACCAGACAGAGAATAAAACGGCACATGGGCCTCCCCGGCCACCGCTTTCGCAAGCAAGGTCTTGCCGGTACCGGGCGGTCCCACCAGCAGCGCGCCCTTGGGCAGCTTCGCGCCGATATGGGTATAGCGGCCCGGATTGTGGAGGAAATCCACGATCTCCACCAGAGACTCTTTCGCCTCATCCTGACCGGCCACGTCCATAAACGTAACGCCGGTCTCTTTCTGCATATACATCTTGGCCGTGCTCTTGCCCACGCCCATGACGCCGCCGCCCATCCGGCGCATCATCATATTCATAAGGAAGATCAAAGCGCCGAACATCAGGATCGTGCTGACGATGCTCCACAGCGCCGTATTCTGCTCGATCTGCTCATAATCCGCGACGCCGGCGCTCTCCAGCCGCAGGATCAGCTGGTCGCCGCTTTCGATGCGGACCGTCGAGTAGGTCAGCGCCAGATTGGGCATGGCCCGCTCGCTCTTCAGCGTAAAGTAAATGCTGCTGCCCTCGATCGTGACGCTCTCCACCTGCCCCGCTTCCAGGCAGTCCAGAAATTCGCTGTACGGCACCGTCGTCTGCCGGTTCATAAAACTGCTCATCATCATGACGACCATCAGCGTGATCAGGCCGGCCGTCAGTATGATCCCGAATATCTGGTTATAATTCGGTCCCTTTCCCTGTTGATTATTTGGTCCTCTATCATTCATAACTTAATTCTCCCACCCTATCGTCTGTTCCTCCGTCCCGTGCCGCGGCTGTCCTCCGCTTTGCAGGCCGCGCTTTTACATTGCGGCCCCGCGCTCATTCCTCCCGCACCGGACGCTCTTCAACCTAACCGTTCGTTCCCTCGTTTTCGTAAAAATCGTATACATGCAATAGCCTCATCTTATGCGTACGCATAAAATCACGCTATATTCCATTATAAATTCAGTTTCCCCATAAATCAAGAACAGAGACTATAAAAATACTATTAAAAACGAAAAAAAATCCCAAAAATATATAGATTTTACAGCGGGAATTGTAGTATAATGTGGGCGTTGTTTTTTTATTTTGGGAATGGCGCGGGCAGGCCGGATCACGCGGCCCGCGGTCTCACACATATCATGGGAGGTTCCGATCATGCCAGTAAAATATGTATTTGTCACCGGGGGCGTCGTCTCCGGACTGGGGAAAGGCATCACCGCCGCGTCCTTAGGCCGTCTCTTAAAGGCCCGCGGCTATAAAGTCACCATGCAGAAGCTCGACCCTTACATCAACATCGACCCAGGCACTATGAACCCCGTACAGCACGGCGAGGTCTTCGTCACCGACGACGGCGCCGAAACCGACCTCGATCTCGGCCACTACGAGCGGTTCATTGATGAAAGTCTCACCAAAAATTCCAACGTTACGACCGGAAAAGTCTACTGGAGCGTCTTGCACAAGGAACGCCGCGGCGATTACGGCGGCGGCACCGTCCAGGTTATCCCCCACATCACCAACGAAATAAAGAGCCGTTTCTACCGCAATTTTTCCACTGCGGCTACGGAGATTGCGATCATCGAGGTCGGCGGCACCGTCGGCGATATCGAGAGTCAGCCGTTCCTCGAGGCCATCCGTCAATTTATGCGGGAAGTAGGGCCGCATAACGCGATGCTGATCCATGTGACCCTGGTGCCCTATCTGAAAGCCTCCGGTGAGCTGAAGACCAAGCCCACCCAGGCCAGCGTCAAGGATCTCCAGGGAATGGGCATCCAGCCGGATATCATTATGTGCCGCACCGAGCATCCCTTAGACGACGGTATCCGCTCCAAGATCGCCCTGTTCTGCAATGTGCCCAAGACCCATGTGCTCCAGAACCTGGATGTAGAGGTACTCTACGAAGTCCCGCTGGTCATGGAAGACGAGCATCTGGCGGAGGTGGCCTGCGAATGTCTGGCGCTCCCCTGTCCGCCTCCCGACCTGGAGGACTGGCGCACCATGATCCACGCCTGGAAAAATCCCCAGAAAGAAGTGACCGTGGCCCTGGTCGGCAAATACATCCAGCTCCACGACGCCTACATCTCCGTCGTGGAAGCCTTGAAACACGGCGGCGTGGCCAATCACACCCAGGTCCATATCAAATGGATCGACTCAGAAAAGGTCACGCCTGAAAATGTGGACGAACTGCTGGGGGACGTGAGCGGCATCCTGGTGCCCGGCGGCTTCGGCGACCGCGGCATCGATGGCAAGATCTACGCCATCCGCTACGCCCGCGAGCGCCGAGTCCCGTTCCTTGGCCTCTGCCTGGGACTGCAGCTGGCTATCGTCGAATTTGCCCGCAATGTCCTGGGACTGACCGACGCCCACAGCGTGGAACTGAACCCCTCCACCACCAACCCGGTGATCCATCTGATGCCGGAGCAGGACGGGATCGAGGATATCGGCGGCACCCTGCGCCTGGGCTCCTACCCCTGCGTGCTGAACGAACGCTCCAAGGCTTACGCCCTCTACGGCCAAAAACAGATCGCCGAACGGCACCGCCACCGCTACGAGGTCAACAACGATTACCGCGCCGCCCTGACTGCCCACGGGATGCTCCTGTCTGGCATTTCCCCTGACGGACGCATCGTAGAAATGATCGAACTGCCGGACCATCCGTGGTTCATCGCCACCCAGGCCCACCCGGAACTCAAGTCCCGGCCCAACAAACCGCACCCGCTGTTCCGCGGATTTATCGAGGCGGCGCTGGAACACGAGGCCTCCAGGTGACGGCTTGCCGGCAGTTTCATGAATCGAATATATAAAGTAAAGCTGCCGCATAGTCGGGGAGCAGTTCAAATCGCTTCGCAATGGCCTGCTGTGATGTCTGCCCGTTTAGATACTCCTGTACGGCATTGATCATGACATCAGGTTCAAACTTTATTCTTCTCAATAAAAATGCTCCTTTCCAGGCAAACAAGCTTTTATTATTTCACTTGTCTACCTGAAAGGGAGCATATCATCCCCGGACCACCGCGGCTGTTTTTTTATTCTTTAGTCCCCGTTCTGGCTGGCCCAGATCACCTCCGCCAGCATTTCCGCCGTCATCCCGACCTGCGCGGCCTTTTTCTCCTCCGCGAACCGTTCCGCCCGCGGCACGTCGCAGGGCGTTCGCTCCAGCACCGCCTCCGCCAGCCGCCGGTACGCCTCCCGCGCGTCTTTCGCCAGGACCCGCTTCATCTCGGCAGCGATCATTCCGGCCACCGCCTGGCCACCGCAGACATTGGTGTGGGTGTAATCGCCAGGCACGAACAATGGTTTCGAAGCCTCCCGGCCATGCTCCAGGAGATAGCGCATACTCACGCCGTGGAGATCCAGCACCGGCACGTCCGCCTCCCGTCCCAGATCCGCGCAGGCCGCCGCATTGGCCTCCAACAGATCGTTATAACCGCCGCCCTCGTGCCAGGTATTCCGGCAAAGCGGCGTCACCAGCACCGGATATACTCCGGCCACGCGGGCTTCTTCGATGTACCGGGCCAGATTGTCCCGGTAGCCCTCCCAGGCCCGCAGATGCTTGAGTTTCTGATCATTGTGCCCGAACTGGAACAGCATGTAATCTCCGACTTTCCGGCAGCTCTCGACGATGCTGTAATATCCTTTCTCCCGGAACGTTTCCGTCGTCAGCCCGGAATACGCGTGATTCGCCACGGCGATCCCCGGCCCCATGTAATAAGGAAGCATCTGTCCCCAGCCCGCATAACTGGTTTCCGGCTCATAAGGACGGCTGACCATCTGGTCCGTGACCGTGGAATCCCCGGCCAGATGCACCACGGGACAGGAGACCTTTTCCGCGGAAATGCCGCTGATGCAGGGTCTATCCGCCAGCACCGTCACATCGATCGTCCGGTCCTCCACGATCTGCGCCTCCCCATGGGGGATCACGTCGCAGACCTCGATCCACATCGGGAACCGGTAGCTTTTTCCCGCTTCCAGACATTCCGCCGCCGCGTACAGCCGCCGGTTTCGCCCAAAGATCCGCACGCCGTGCATATCCTGCTCCGGCTCGACCGTCAGCGTCACCCGGTACTGCCCCTCACTCGGTACGCGGAGCACCGCGCGAAGTTCCTTTTCCTCCAAAAACGTTTTCTCAAACTCCATGGATCCTTTTCCTCCTCTCATCGTCGCCGTGACCCGGCCTCCCCTTAACACAAGGCCCTACAACCAAATCCCCACTTTTCGAACTATAATCATACTACAACCCCTCCGGGATTTCAATAGGCCGCGTTTCCTGTGGCGATCTCTCTTTCATCCGCTCCAGCAGCCGCTGCGCGATCGGCGTGAACACCTGGTATTTCTTCCAGATCAGGTACATCCTGGATTCCAGCCTCGGGTACAGCGGCCGGAACACAAGCCCGCTGCCCGGACGTGTGTCGATCAGCCGGTCAAAAGTCAGAAGATATCCCAGCCCCTCCCGCACAAACAGAGAGGCGTTATAGGA